>NZ_JAILWL010000082.1 GCF_025698965.1 Roseibium sp. | reverse complement strand
GTCCGGCTTGTTCCATCCGCAATTTCAACGAGATTTTTTGTTGCTTGTCGTGTTTAGCTCTTTGACGATCTTCAAATTCTTTCAACTGGTCCTGAATTGATTTCTTGCGCCGGTCATTGTCGCGCAACTGCTTGCGCTGACTGTCGTTTTGTGGACGAGCCGATACCGCCTGCAACCTTTGGTCACGCTTTTTCGTTCCCGACAAAGATGGCTGAAAAAGACTGTAAATCACCCCGCCTACTGCAACAATGACCAGAAACGCAACCGCGATTCCGGTGATCTCAGGGGTAAGAAATTCTTCAAATCCGGACATCAGTCCCTCAATCCGTTGCTTATTCGGTCAACTCTGCTGCATCAAGCGCCTGAGCGAGGCGGGATTCCTCGCCAAAGTAACGTGCCCGCTCCCAGAATCTCGGTCTGCCGATACCAGTCGACCGGTGACGACCGATGATATTGCCATTCGGATCTTCCCCGACAATGTCATAAAGGAAGACATCCTGTGTCGTGATGATGTCACCCTCCATACCCATCACTTCGGTCACGTGAGTGATGCGACGTGAACCATCACGCAGGCGCGCGGCCTGAACGACAACGTCGATCGAAGACACGATCATTTCCCGCAAAGTCCTGGAGGGCAAAGAGAACCCGCCCATAGTGATCATGGATTCAAGTCTGGAAAGAGCTTCACGCGGCGAGTTGGCGTGCAGCGTCCCCATGGATCCGTCGTGACCGGTGTTCATGGCCTGAAGCAAATCAAAGGCCTCAGGACCACGGACCTCGCCCACGATGATGCGTTCTGGACGCATACGCAGACAGTTTTTCACGAGATCGCGCATGGTGATTTCACCTTCCCCTTCAAGGTTCGGCGGACGTGTTTCAAGACGGACAACATGCGGCTGCTGGAGCTGAAGCTCGGCAGAATCTTCGCAGGTGATGATACGTTCCGTGTTTTCGATATAAGCCGTCAGGCAGTTCAAAAGGGTCGTCTTACCCGATCCGGTACCACCCGAAATCAGCACGTTACAGCGGGAGCGACCGATAATCTGCAAGATCGTCGCTCCTTCGGGCGTAATCGATCCGAACTTGACGAGCTGGTCGAGCGTAAGCTTGTCCCGTTTGAACTTACGAATGGTCAGTGCGGGTCCGTCAATTGCCAGTGGTGGCGCTATGACGTTGACGCGAGACCCGTCAGGAAGACGCGCGTCACAGATCGGACTTGCATCGTCAACACGTCTGCCAACCTGGCTCACAATGCGCTGACAGATATTCATCAATTGTGCATTATCGCGGAAGGCAACGGCGGTCTGCTCAACCTTGCCCTGGGTTTCAATGTAAACCGTGTGCGCACCGTTGACCATGATGTCGGCAATATCGTCACGTGCCAACAGTGGCTCCAGCGGTCCGTAACCAAGAACGTCGTTGCAGATATCCTCCAGCAGGTCTTCCTGCTCGGAGATGGACATGATGACATTCTTCAGAGCAATGATGTCGTTCACGACATCACGAATTTCATCCCTGGCGTCTTCCGCATCCAGACGCGCCAGCTGTGACAAGTCGATTGCCTCGACCAGCGCGTTGAAAATCTCAGCTTTGGTTTCGTAGTACTCGTTGTTTTTCTTGCGTGGCCGCGCGGCTGTTTTCGCCGGTTCTGGAGTAGGAGCAGCTTTCGGTTCAGGAGCCGGTTTTGCCGATTCAGCCTGAACGGGTGGCGGCGGCGCAGCGGGTTCCGCTGTTCCTTCCGTCACTGCCGGAGAGGATGTTTCGTTGAGCCCGGGCACGCCTGCGGGCCGGATGGTCTGCATACCAGACGATGAACTGCCACGTCTTCCAAACATAACGACCTATCTGCTCCGTTAAAGCGCCGGTCAGCCGGCCTTACGCTTCAGTTTCGACAACAATCCACCAAGACCGGACCGTGGTGACGGGCTGGGCTGAGCCTTTCCCGAGACCGAGTTTGCGAGATCGTCAAACATCCGCGCAACGGAATGTTTGCTGTCCATCTCACCAATCATCTGACCATTGTTGGCTGCGGTTCCGAACAGCTGAGGTTCAAATGGGATAGATGCCTGAACCGTTAGTCCCAGTGCTCCGGCAAATTCATCCGGCTTGATCTCCGGCCGCTTCGGAACGTTGACCTTGTTCATAATCAACTGAGGAGACCTGTCATTCGGTCGAAGTTGTTTCAGCATATCGACCAGGTTTTTTGCGTTGCGCAGATTTGCCAGGTCCGGTTCGGCAACAAGCACAACCTCGTCCACATTCACAAGCGTGTGCTTGGTCCAGGAATTCCACACATGAGGTACATCCAGAACAACGTGGGGCATGCTCGCCTTCATTGTTTCCAGGAGAAGCTCAAATGATTTTTCTTCGTGGTCGTAAGTTCGTTCCAGCGTGGCCGGCGCAGCAAGCAAGCTCAGATGTTCGCTGCAATTGGACAAAATTCTGTCCAGGAATGTTTCATCCAGCCGTTCAGGAGACGAAATTGCCTCGAAAACTCCTTGCAACGGATCCTGGTTGTAATCCAGACCTGCGGTTCCGAATGGCAGATCCAAGTCGGTAATAACGACTTCGCTCTGCAGCCTGCGTGCCAGCGACCACGCACCATTGTGTGCGACCGTAGATGAACCGCAACCACCCTTGACACCGAAAAAGGCGATTGTTCGGCCAAGCGGTTCTGCTTCCGGATCAGTGTAAAGATTACCGATCGCACCAATCAGCTGAAAGACGCTTACCGGTGTTATCAGATACTCACTCACTCCACGTGAGATGAGATCCCGGTAAAGTGTCACGTCGTTGACGTCTCCGATCACGATTACCTTGGTGCCTGCATCGCAGAACTCTGCAAGATGATCGAGCTGACCGATGAAATCCTCTTTTCGCCCGGAGACTTCAACGATGATCAAATTCGGAGTCGGAGCCTGCTGGAAAGTGCTGATGGCCGCCGGAATGCCGCCCATTTCCAGTTTAAGATGCGCCTTCGCCATTCTGCGATCGTCAATCGCAGATTCAGCAATGTGCATGGTTGCATCCGTCAGACAGAAGCCGTGGATAGTAATCCGCGGAATGCTCATAACATGCGAGGCTTCATCGTTGCCAAACTGGTTCTCTGCAGGCTCTGATGCAGGATCCAGATAACCGGACAGTTCTTTCAAGTCTGGATTAGCGCTCATTCTATCACCTATTCAGAAACTTCTGCCCCGACACCTTCATTGAAGTCGGATGCTGTCACGGTGCCTTCTCTGTAATTTTCAATGACAACCGCGCGACGCTGCTGATCAGCTGGCGTTGATGCTCTCGGTGTCAACAGATCGGACGGATTGTCCACCATGGCTGCCAGATTGGATTGCGTTGCACAGCCAAAATTTTCGTAGTCGACGTTTTGATTGAACCCACCGCCGATATTCTTCGGCCAGGCACCACAGTTCCCCGCAGTCGCCTGCATTCGCGCATAGGACAGTCGAATGGGTGCATCCGCCGATGGATCCTGTACGGAGTATGTTCGGGTACTGATGTGAGACCCGCTCACACCGCCCCGTCGAAGCGCTTGTCTGATTTCCGGTGTAACAGCGTGGACCGCCGCCTCATTGGCGCCGCCGGAAGGCACGAGGATTTCCACCCTGCCGCTGCCTTGCTGCCGGGACTGAACCGCAAATGCTGCAATCGTGCCTTCAATCGGCCCATACAAGGAACGAGTGCTGCGGCCGATCGGCAAATCAAGTGTTTCCGGTTCTTCCGTAATGACAATTGGATGCCGCAACCGGTAGTCATTTGAAGCGAGCAGTTCACCTTGGGTTTGCGACTGGTTTTGACAACCTGCGAGCATCAAACACCCAAAGACAAGGAGTGCGGATCTGTGAGCTGTCGCGACCCGGACCATTCTGTTCTTAATCATCCGTCCGTCCTCACTTGTAAATGAAGCCTACCTGGCCGTGGTAAGTTCCATCGGCCACGGCTCCGGCCGGGTTGTAGATTTTGTTCAGTCTGTTCAGGAAAACCGTTTCGGCATCCGTCGGCGGCATCAGGTTCTTGTCCGGGCGAACCAGATCTTTCTGCGCGACCGGCCTGACAACATAGGGTGTTACGAAGACCGCCAGTTCGGTCTGCTGCCGGAGGAAGTCCCGGCTCTTGAAGAGGGATCCCAGGATCGGGATTTGCATCAGACCAGGAACACCTTCGATCGATTGCTGGTAGGACTCGCTGAGCAAACCCGCCATGACCAGCGTTCCACCGGATGGCAGTTCCATGGTCGATTCCGCCCGCCGTACTTTCAGGGCTGAAATCGTTATTCCCCCTGCCGAAACGGCACCGTCATTGCTCAGTTCACTGACCTCGGTCTTCACCCGCAAACTGATCCTGCCTCCGGAGAGAACAATCGGAGTGAAATCCAGCCCGACACCGAATTTCTTGAATTCGACAGTAACGGTATTGTCTTCCTGGGCAATCGGGATCGGGAATTCACCACCCGCAAGGAAGCTGGCATTTTCACCTGAAATTGCAGTCAATGTCGGTTCGGCGAGCGTCCGGATCACACCGTCTCGCTGCAGGGCCTTGACCTGGGCTGTAATACTGGTCGCACCACTTGCGAACGTCGCACCGGCGGTCGCCTGGTTGACGATGGAAGGGTTCACGGTGAAATTCGGAAGGTTGGACATGAAAGGCGCCCAGTTTCCGGCTCCGATCGTACCTGAGAACTGCACACCGAGCTGTTTGATGATCGAACGCTCGACTTCGGCGACGGTGACCTTCAGATGCACCTGATCCTTGCCTTCCACAGAGATCAGATTGACGACGTCAACGCCAGACCCGGCACCTTGAAATTTCGCAGCAATATCAGCTGCTTGCTGCGCTTCGAGTGTGCTCCTTGCCGTACCGCTCAGGATCACGTTGCCATTGACGGACTCAGCGGCGATATTTGTTCCCGGAATGAGTTTCCGGATTATCCGGGTAATGTCCGAAGTGTCCTTTTCCACCCTGATGTCGAAGCTTGCAAGTTCCCTTCCGCTTCGGCTGAAGAGGACAAGCCGCGATTGACCGGCCGTGTTGCCAATGACAAATATTCTGCGAGGCGTCCTGAGAACCGCATCCGCGATTTCGGGATTTGAAACCAGAACGTCCGCGGCGTCCTCAGCCAGGTTGAGCACGACCGACCGGCCGATACCTACATTAAGTATCCGGCCACTTGCCCTTTCGCCCGCCGCAATGTGCACCTGTGTCGGGAAGTTGCTTTCGGCTTGAACCAGCGATACGGAACCGCCAATTGCGGCGCCGAGGATCACGGCGGTTGTCATAAACTTCTTGAGATAGTTTTTCATCGCGCCCCTCGCACCGGACGTTCTCGTCTCTGACTGTTTCATCGCGCACCTGCCTGGCTGGTGACGCCGTACTTCACGTAACTCACTCCGCGTCGGCGGCTTTGATCGGCATCCGCGTCGTCAGCGGAGTCCTGGGCACTGCGCAACGCAAGGGAGATGGTTCCGATTTGCTGCGACTGTGCGACAATCTCCGATTCAGCCAATGTCAGCTCGAGCGTCGCCGTTCTCTTGGGAGAGAGGTTTTTCTTTTCTTGCTCACCCGCCGTCGTGCTGTCGATTGCCAGCACTCTGATGTTTTCCAGAATTGTTTCGCTGATCGCACCTGACTTCGATTTCCGCGTCAGGATCAAATCCACCTTGTCACCCGGGAGGATGAAGCCACCCGCAGTGGTTTTGTCTTCAACGCTAACTGCGATTGCACGTTTGCCTTTTGGCAGGATCGCAGCCATGAACCCCTTGTCGGTATTAATAAGCCGTTCGGGGCGAATGGGCTCACCTTGAAAAATCGGTGCGCGGGCGATTCGGCCCACATAAAGCTCTCCAGCGTCGGGATTTTTCTTCTTGGTGACCGATCCGCCGGGAATTGCATCTTCCGGCCAGTCAGCCCAGGAAAAGTCATCCTTGGAAAGTTTTCCTCCAAGCGAAATATCCTTGGAAGCAACCAAAATCTGGGCTTTTTTGGTATCTACCGGAACCTGAACAGTCTCTGGTTCCTTGTCGTTACCGCCAGACATCATGACCATTCGGAACGCCAATAATCCTGCGGCGACCGCGATTGCAAGTACAAATATCCGTGCAAATTTCATGACCAAAACCCAATATTTTGAAGCGCACATGCGCTGTTCTCATCTAGAATGAGGGGTAATTGGTCAAAACATGGTTAATCATGCGTGGATGTTTTTGGTTAATATTTGTTAACTTTACTAAACAACTCACTAATTGCTCGAAATTTGAGAAACCCGAGCGCGCGTATACTCCACATTGGATAGAAATGCATCAATGCGAGAAACAACTATTCAGAGAAACAGACTGAACGTCCGAAAACAGTTCGGCCACGTTGGTCGTCAGCTGATGTACTGAAACCAGATCGTTTGCGGATAGATCTGCAAGCCTGAAAAGGCGATTGCGATCCCATAAGGAATACCGCTTTTGGTATCAAGAAGCTTCTCACACCATTGTGCGCGCATCAAAAAACCAAATGCGACCGCCTTGTTCCTCAAGATCAAAAGACCGAACGTCAGCAACATTCCGTAGAAGGCAACCATCATTACGAACGAAATCAGGTCAGGGGAAAATCCGATCCATAGAGCTATTGCACTGATAAATTTAACATCACCACCGCCCATCCAGCCGGCCGCAAAAAACAAGAAACAGGGAACAAATACTGTAAGGAGCGCCAGGAAGTGCAATCCCCACGCCGTGGCAGGCAACCCAATGGCAAGCGCCAAGATGCAAAAGCCAGCCACCAACAGTATCGAAACACGGTTTTGTATGGTCATCGTGAGTAGATCAGATGCCCCGCCAAATGCCACAAGCATGGGGAAAATCACCAATACAGCTGAACTTAACATAGCGGTCCCGAACAATTTCCGTGTTTGGCGATCACTTTAGCGAAAAAGTGTTAAGTTTCCGCAAGCGAAGACGAAACAAAAAAACGGGCGAAATTCGCCCGTTTTCGGTTTTGCCGAAATGGCAAAACAAATTCTTGTCTAACAGAAATTAAACGCCGTCACTTAGACTTTTCCGAGTTCGGTATTGATAGTAGTGAATACGCTTGTCAGGGTTGTACCGGTCAATGAAACAGCGGTCAGGATCACGATGGACAGAAGGCCGGCGATTAGACCATATTCGATTGCGGTTGCACCAGATTCGTCTTTTACGAAACGAGAAATAAGATTTTTCATGTGTTTGCTCCAAGTACCACTGAGTTGACAGCTTCACGTTCGACGGATCTTCTTCGGTCCGTTCGAACATGAGCTGACCTTAGGACAGAGAACTTTCCAATGAGTTAAACTGAAAAATGAATATTGAAAATATGCCAACAAACTAAACTATAGTTAACAAACAGTATAGATAAAGAAGTGTTAATTTCACCATTAAACTTTACTTAAAAAGGTACTGCATGCCAGTTTTTCGAATGAATTTACAACAATTACCTTAACACCACCTCCCCGACCGGAGATAACTTCTTACAGAGAGTACTAATGCGATAATATTTCTAAATCACTTATGAAGCACCTTCAATGAAACTACACTATTTCTGTTGCTTGTCCGCAATCAAGTTGCTGGCCTGCTGGGAAAAACTCTTCAAATGCTCCGATGTTAGCAGATCGTTCACCACGTTTGCTGCATGGTATCGCCATGACAGATCCATATGGAGTACCCATAAGCATGTTTAAGAACCTACTCAGATCGACAGGCGTGCTTGTGTTTGCCGTTCAAGCAAGCCTCGCAATGGCGCAGGAAGATACCGTAATGGTGACCGTCGACCGTGCCAAGGTCTTTAGCATTGAGGACGGCGCTGCTGCGGTCATTGTCGGTAACCCGTTTATCGCCGACGTCGCGATGTTCGACGAAAACACGGTCGTTATCACCGGCAAGAGTTATGGAACAACCAATCTGGTTATTCTGGACGCTGACAACAAGCCGATAGTGGATGAAGTTATTACGGTCCGTGCATCAAATGACGATGTCGTTTCTGTGTACCGTAAATCCGAGCGGGCATCCCTGTCTTGTAACCCCGTCTGTGAACCAACTCTGCGCCTCGGCGATTCAGTCGCCTCATTCCAAGGAACCGCAGATCAGGCAACTTCGCGCAACGAACTCGCAATCGAAGCTGCTGGCGGTGCCAAGTGATCATTTTCATTTAAAAAAGGCGAAAAGCAGATGCGCTGGACGAAATGGCAAATCAGGAGACCTGCAAATAGAAGAAAGCTCTGGAAAGACCTGAGCGGGGCAACGGCGATTGAATTTGCAGCCGTCGGTTTGCCATTTTTCTTGCTTGCGCTTGCAACGATCGAAGTCGGGCTTGCCTATTTCGCCAATCGAATGGTGGACAACGCTGTTGTCACCGCATCAAGACTGATCAGAACCGGTCAGGCTGCAGACGGTGCAATTTCACAGACCGAATTCAAAACTCAGATCTGTAATTCCATGCCCGATTTCATGTGCGATCTCGACCGGATAAACGTGGAAGTTACTTCGGTAGACAGCTTTTTGAATGCCGATCCAACTGCTGACCTTTACGACGATGACGGCGAAGTAAGAAATCCGCTTGGCTTCGATACGGGGGATGCCAACAGTATCATCGTGGTGAACGTAGTATACGAATGGCCGATGCTTGCCTCCACTTTGGGCCTAGATCCGGGTGATGCCGGCAACACCCGTTACCTCACCTCAACAATGGTGTTTCGAAATGAACCCTGGAGCTAATCTGACCGACACATTCGTTCGAGTGCTGCATTCGACGTTGGGTCGAGTGCGACAATTTCGAAGCGATCATGACGGTGTAGCTGCAACTGAGTTCGCCATGATATTGCCATTCATGCTGGTTCTGTTCATTGGAGCAGTCGAGACCACGGGACTTTTGAACCAGGACAGAAAGCTAAGTCGCATCGCAAACTCAGTTACCGACCTTGTCGCTCAGGCACAGTCGGTTTCATCTGCCGAAGTCTCAAGCATGTTCGATATCGGCGACCAGATTCTAGCGCCCTATACAACCACGACCCTCAACATCATCGTTGCGAGCGTTTCCTTCGATGAAGACGGCGACGCTAGCATCGATTGGAGCGAGTGCAAATTGACGTGCGATGAGTGGGTTGCAGGAGCAGAACCACCAATCACCCTGCCGGACACGGTTGCCTCACCGGAAACGTCCATTGTCGTCGGCGAAGCTAGCATGACCTACACACCGGAGTTTTCAGGCATCTTCACCGAGTATTTCCAACGAGCGACGGCTTACAATCTTAGCGACACCTTTTATCTTCAGCCTCGTTTGACGGATACCGTGACGTGTGATGACTGCTGATTTTCGCAATCTTCACAATTAGTTACTCTCCCGTATTTGTTCCGTCGCATAATCCGGTTACTTTCAAAGCGCATGCTGCATCGCAGTATGCGCTTTTTCATGACGGGAATTAACGGTCCGATGGCGACGAACAAGACATACGAACAGATAGCAATCGGCGATACAGCGGAAATCGTACGGGAATGTTCTTCCAACGATCTTCTGGTGTTTGCGCACGCATCGGGAAATCACAACCCTATTCATCTCCCTGACACGGACTGGAGCGGTGACGGTGTGATCGACAAGCCCGTCGCCCCTGCCATGTGGGTCGGAGGCCTCGCCTCAGCGGTTCTGGGCAACATCCTTCCCGGCCCCGGTACTATCTACAAGTTTCAGTCCTTCCGCTTTCTGGGGGGGGCCGCCGTTGGCGACAAGCTGCTCGTCAAAGTTACGGCGACTGAGAAGAAGCCCGACAACATCGTGGTTTTTGATCTGTCTGTTACGCGTGGTGACGGAACCCGGCTCGTTGAAGGTGTTGCAGAAGTGGTCGCCCCAACGGAAACGATCGAATTCGATGCCAGCAACCTGCCGGCCGTTCTGGTGCAACGGCATCGGCATTTCAACAGAATGATCGAGCTCGCCAAAACACTGCCCGCCCTTCCGACCGCGGTTGTTGCGCCGGATGACCCCAATTCACTCGAAGGTGCGATCATGGCGAGCCGTGAAGGTTTGATCCGGCCCATACTTGTCGGTTCTGCGGAACGAATTGAAACGGCCGCCAAGGACCTCGGCGAAGACCTGGGTCCCTATGAGTTGATCGATATAGAAGACGAAACGGAAGCGGCTGGAAGAGCCGTGGAAATGGTTCATGAGGGGCGCGTGCAGGCCGTCATGAAGGGACACCTGCATACCGATCATCTGTTACATCATGTTGTCAAACGGGATGGCGGTTTGAGAACACGCCGACGGATCAGCCATGTTTTCGTCATGGACATTCCGGGCCGGAAGACACCCGTACTGATTTCGGACGCCGCAATCAATATTTCTCCGGATCTCAACACCAAGGTCGATATTACCCAGAACGCGATCGATGCGGCGCGGGCACTTGGCCTTGAGACACCCAGGGTCGGCATCCTGTCCGCCATTGAAACCGTGAACCCTTCGATCCCCTCAAGTCTGGATGCTGCGGTCCTGTCCAAAATGGCGGAACGGGGACAGATTACGGGTGCGGTTGTCGACGGTCCTCTTGCCATGGATAACGCCATCGATGTGCAGGCTGCCCGGACCAAGGGAATTACGTCTTTGGTTGCCGGACATGCAGAGGTGTTGATCGTCCCAAATCTTGAATCGGGCAACATGCTGGCCAAGGAACTGACCTTTATCGCACATGCGGAAGCAGCAGGCCTTGTGATTGGAGCCAAGGTGCCTGTCATGTTGACCAGCCGCGCCGATGATGGCCGGGCGCGTCTTGCATCCTGTGCTCTCGCGCTGCTTTACACACACTGGCAGGCAAAAGGCGCGCCTGCAGGAGTTCTTGATCGCGAGGGATCGGACACATGACCGAGGTTATCCTGGTCCTGAATTCCGGTTCCTCTTCAATCAAGTTCACACTCTTTTGCGGAGAAGTTCCGCAGCTCGAGGGCCAGATCTCCGGTCTTGGAGCTGAACCGCGACTTACGCTAAAGTCAAAGTTCGCAGAAAGCCGCATCGATCGCGTGTTAACGGCGCAGGAAGGCACTCATTCCGGAGCACTCGCAGCGCTCCTGCCGATCCTTGAATCGGAACTCGGCGGCCGAAAAATCGATGCCGTCGGCCACCGCGTGGTGCATGGTGGAGTGGAGCATGCCGCACCACTGTTGCTAACAGTTGAGGTTATTGCCGACCTGAAATCCCTGGAACCGCTGGCCCCGCTTCACCAGCCTCACAATCTTGCAGGCATTCACGCTGCATGCGCAGCATTTCCCGATGCAGTGCAAATTGCCTGCTTCGATACCGCCTTTCATCGCAACCATCCCTGGGTAAACGATACTTTCGCTCTACCCAGGTCGCTTTATGACGAGGGAGTTCGCCGCTACGGATTTCACGGTCTCTCCTATGAATATATCTGCCGGTATTTGAAGCAGACCGCTCCGGATGTCTTTGCCGGCAAGGTGATCGTCGCCCATCTTGGCAATGGCGCCTCCATGTGTGCGATCCGCAACGGACAAAGTATCGGGTCGACCATGGGCTTTACCGCACTCGACGGCCTCCCCATGGGGACACGCTGCGGCCAGCTTGATCCGGGGGTCGTGCTCTATCTCCTGGCAACAAAGGGGATGACTCCCACCGATGTGTCAGATCTTCTCTACAAGGAATCTGGTTTGAAAGGGCTTTCCGGCATCAGTCAGGACATGCGCGCACTCACGGAAAGTCCGGATCCCAGAGCTGCCGAGGCAATCGATTATTTTGTATTCCGCATTCGACGCGAGCTGGGTGCCATGGCGGCTGTTCTTGGCGGGTTGGATACAGTCGTCTTCACCGGCGGCATTGGTGAAAACTCGGCTTTGATCCGGCGAATGGTCTGTGCCGACCAGAATTGGCTTGGGCTATCCATCGATGTCGCCAAAAACGCTACTGGCGAAGAAGACATCTCAGGCCCGGACTCCCGGATCAAGGTTCTGGTGATTCCGACGAATGAAGAGGAAACCATCCGTTGGCATAGCTCGGCTTTGCTGGCGAGCCAGCCAAACCTCGCCTAGGTCATACCCTCATTAGATAGATTGGCTCCAGGTCGCACCCATTGCATGTTGGATCATGCGTCCATGCTGTTTTGAAACACGTCTTAAGGCCTGTTTTTCGTCTGCAGCAGGGGAGCATAATTGTCTTCGTAGGTACGCAAAAGCGGTCGATAGTCCGCATGAACGACAGGCTCGAAACCTCCCGGAAGATCGGGTTCAATTGCCAAATAGGCGCTCGGAGATTCTCTCCGCAGATCCATGAGACCGGCCCGCAAACGCCGCTTCAGGCTGTCCGGCAAATTCTTGCGCAGGCTGTGAGCGGAATAGGGAATGGGTGGTGACCTCCAGACAATCTCGAAATCCTCAAATCCACGTCCCCCCGAAACATAGAAATCATTCAACGTCCCCGCGGTAAACCCGTTCTTGGCTTCGCCTGCCAATGTGGACCATGCCAGAGCTGCCTGAACCCGTCCCTCAAGCAACGCCCGCAAGCCCTCGACCGGGTTTTGAACTTCCACCAAAGTGCTGAAATGCGATCGCACATTGATGCCGTCCGCTGCCAGGTTCGCCAGCGGCACGCGGTATCCCGTAACATTGTGTTTGTTTCCGACCGCAAGGCGGGTTCCCTTCAGATCGGCAATCGTTTTTTTAAGATCACCACGCTTGCTGACGAGAATGGCATAAAAGCGCGCTGGAAAGTCGTCAGGTCCCGCTGTTGCAAGCGGTTCGACACAGGCACACAATTGATGTGTGGCGGCATAGGCTGATGGAGACAGACGCGCGTAGTCGATCCGGCCCGACGCCAAGGCTTCGACGGCCTCCCCCATCGTTTCCAGCAGAAACAGATCAACCGGCAGATCAGCAATTTCTTCCAACGCAAGCCTGAAGGGTTCTACCCGCTCCCTCGCCCCCTCTTCGGCGGCAATAACGACACCAAGCCGAAGCCTGTCAGGCAGGTCGTCGGCATCTTGCGCCCGAACGGTCGCGGACGCCAGGAGAGCAATGCAAAATGTAAGAATGGGAAAGGCGATTGTTTTTGCAATCGCCACGAAACCAACATAACGAATTGGTGATATATACAAATTCTGTTCCCGCCGACTGGTGCCCACCCGCAATAATCGGATCGTAATATGTTCAGTTCTATCACGACCGTGGTCTTCGATATAGGTAATGTTCTGATCGAATGGAATCCCGAACACCTTTATCGAAAGCTCATTCCCGACGAAAAAGACCGCAAGTCGTTTCTGGAAACAGTCTGCACGCCAGACTGGAATATCCAGCAGGACCTCGGCCGCACATGGCAGGAAGCCATTGATACGCTTTCGAAAAAGCATCCGGAAAAGACAGACTTGATCACCGCCTATTCGGAACGCTGGCACGAAATGGTTCCCGGTGAGATTCACGGAACCACCAAACTGCTGGAGGAGCTGAAAGCAGCGAATTGCCCGCTTTACGCCATAACGAATTTTTCAGCAGAAAAATTCGCAGAAGCACAGGAGCGGTTCCCGTTTCTCAAGGTCAGCTTCCGCGATATCGTTGTATCGGCTGAAGAAAAGCTGATCAAACCGGACTCGCGGATCTATGAAGTCTTGCTTCAGCGCAATGGACTTGAAGCCGAAACCTGCCTGTTCATCGACGACTCGTTAAAAAACGTCGAGGCTGCCCGCGACCTTGGCATGACAGCGCATCATTTCAAAAATCCCGAGGACCTGAGGAGTGACCTGAACCGGCACGGACTGCTTTAGGCGCCTTGCGCCCTAACCTTCGAAACCTTCCAGAACATTGACGCAGTTTGTTCCCAGAGCGTCGACTGCATAGCCACCTTCAAGAAGGAAGATTGTCGGGATACCCACTTTCGACAGACGCTGGCCAAGCCGGAGGTAATCTTCACTCTTGAACTTGAAGCCGGAAATCGGGTCCTGTTCAAAACAATCCAGGCCGAGCGAGATTATCAGAGCATCGGGTTTATAGACCAGAAGCCACCGGCAGGCCTCTTCCAAGGCCGACAAGTATCCTTGCCAGTCCGTGCCCAGTGGCAGAGGCCAGTTTCTTGTGAATCCTGTTCCGGCACGTTGGCCAGTTTCGTCCGCATAGCCCAGGAAGTAGGGATATTCATTCTTGGGATCGGCGTGTATCGAGAGGAACAGAATATCCGGCCGCTCGTAAAAGAGTGCCTGGGTTCCATTGCCGTGATGATAATCCACGTCCAGGATCGCAACCCGGTTCATTCCCTGATCGCGCAAATACTGGGCGGCGACAGCTGCATTGTTGAAAAAACAATAGCCGCCAAAGAAATCAGAACCCGCGTGGTGTCCGGGTGGGCGGCAAAGCGCAAATGCCGACGCTTCGCCGTCAAGAAGCAGCTTGGCGGCCGTAAGCGCCGTGTCGGTGGAAGCGCGCGCGGCCTTATAGGTGTGTTCTCCGATCGGCGTGCCCGCATCCATGGAATATCGGCCTAACAGACCATCGATATGCTCAACCGGAACGTCATGACGAAGACTGCGGATCGGCCAGACAAAGGGAAAGGCTTCGCTGCTTCGACCGGCTGCGGTCCACCGGTCCCAAAATCCTTCCAGAAACGCAACGTAGTCCGGCGAATGAACGCGATGAAGCGGCCTGATGGGAAACTCCTCAGGCGAGACGACCTCCCCAACTTGCCGTTCCTTGACGGTTTTGAGCACAATCTCGGCACGGCTCGGGATCTCGACAGCGGGTTTCAGTTCGCCATCGGAGATTTCCTGGGCCGGTGCATGCGTGAGCTGGATGTCAGAAAAAACCGTCTTCACTGAACCCCCCGAATACCTTCCACCGTGAACTGCAGCTTATTGTAGCCCATCTTAAGAAAATCGGAATTCGGTGACTTGGTTGTAAGTCTCGTCAGGTTGCAGCAGGACATTTGGAAATCCAGCACGATTTACACCATCAGGCCAAAGTTGGGTTTCCAGGCAAACTCCCGCGTGCGCGCCATATCTTTTTCCGCTCAACCCGGGCACTTCGACATTGAGATTGGCCGCATCAAACAACTGCAACCCTGGTTCGGTGGTCCAGACTTCCATTCTTCGCTCACCGTCTCCGCTTTCCAGCGCCGCTGCGAATTCCACCTGGCTTCGGGGAGTTTCGCTGAGACAGAAATTGTGGTCGTAAACGACAGCTTCCTCCCCCACCTTCCTGCGAAGTCTGCGGCCGTCCTGAAAGTCAAAAGGTGTCCATTCAACTTTGCGGATCTCCCCTGTCGGGAGCAGGTAGTCATCTACTGGAAGATAACTATCGGCTGCGATCTCCAGAGTGTGATCAAGGATCGTATCGCTGCCATCAAGATTGAAATAGCTGTGCTGTGTCAGATTGACCGGCGTTGTCGTGTCGGTCTTCGCACTGATTTTAACGCGCAGTGCCCCGGATCCGGTCAGAGTATAGCGTACCAGGGTTTCGACCCGCCCCGGATACCCCATGTCGCCGTCGTCGGACACGAGCTTGAGTAAAACACTTGCCTTGTCATGTTGCTCAACTTGCCAGACCCGTCTGGCAAACCCCGTTGAGCCTCCATGCAAATGGTTTCCGCGGTCATTCAGGTCAAGCTGATGGCGGGTTTCGCCGATGGTCAGCCTGCCACCAGCGATCCGGTTGGCACACCGGCCCACGATTGCGCCGAAATAAGGCGAATGCTCAAGATAGCTTTCGAGATCATCAAAGCCCAGAACCACCGACTGCCCGTCAACTTTCAGGTCCCGGATGATCGCCCCAAGCGTGAGCACCGACGCCTCAAGTGCTCCTTTCTTCAAGGTGATTTCTTCAACCGGTGTTCCATCGGCAAGCGTTCCGAAATCCTGACGCATATGTTTCTCCGTTCAGGCAACCAATCACTGGCCTGCAAGTCATTGCACGATTTGAGCAAGATTTGGGGATGATTTGGAGTAAAGCAAAAACAGCGGCGGACCGGTCCGCCGCTGTTCGCATTAATGTCGAAAACTCAGAGCGTCTGGTTGTATTCGCCAACTTCCGGATTTTCGCGCAATACACCGTCCACGGCCTTGAACATTTCATGAAGCCGTTCTTCCGAAACGGGGCTCTCGACAACGACCACCAGCTCCGGCTTGTTGGAGGAAGCCCGCACGAGGCCCCACGTACCGTCGTCGCTGACAACGCGGACACCGTTGACGGTGATCAGATCCGTGATCTTGCGCCCGGCAACCGTTTCGCCTTTGTCCTTCATGTCCTGAAATTTTGAGACCACCCGGTCAACAACATCATACTTGATCTCGTCGGCGCATTTCGGGGCCATTGTCGGAGATCCCCAGGTCTTGGGCAGGTCCCGACGCAGGTCGGCCATGGTCTTGTCCGGACTGCGATCCAGCATGTCCAGGATTGCGATTGCGGACACAAGCCCATCGTCATAACCGCGACCGATCGGCTTGTTGAAGAAATAGTGGCCGGATTTTTCAAATCCGACAATCGCGCTCAAATCCGTCA
Source organism: Roseibium sp. (assembly GCF_025698965.1). Taxonomy (GTDB): domain Bacteria; phylum Pseudomonadota; class Alphaproteobacteria; order Rhizobiales; family Stappiaceae; genus Roseibium. The sequence goes on along the minus strand of NZ_JAILWL010000082.1, from coordinate 123 downwards.
CCCGGCGCTTGATGTAGGAATGGCCGGTTTTGAAATAGTCGGTCTTGGCGCCATTGGCCTTCAGAACCGGGTCGGTGTTGAAGAGCCCGGTCGATTTCACATCGACAACAAACTGGCTGTTGG
>NZ_JAILWL010000081.1 GCF_025698965.1 Roseibium sp. | reverse complement strand
ATGACCTTTTACAAAAAGGCAGCCGATTACATGATGATGGACGGGGCTTCACCGGAACAGATCGACAAGGCCATGACCGGTTTCGGCATGGCGATGGGACCTTATCAGGTCGCTGACCTTGCGGGCCTCGACATCAGCTGGGCCGCAAACAAACGGCGTGCAGCGACAAGACCGACCGAAGAGCGGTTCATCCCGATTGCCGATCAATTGTGCGAAAGAGGCTGGTTCGGTCGCAAGACAGGACAGGGTTTTTACATTTACGACAAAACCGGCTCACGCCCCAACCCTGAAGCCCTCGCGGTGATTGATGAAGAACGTGCAAAAGCTCACATTTCTCCGCGCAATTTCACTGCCGAGGAAATCGTCAACCGGTTTCTCACCGCAATGATACTGGAGGCCACCCGCGTGCTGGAAGAGGGCATCGCCCTGCGGCCGATCGATATAGATGCCGTATTCCTGTTCGGTTACGGTTTCCCGCGTTTCCGTGGTGGACCAATGCATACAGCGGACCAGATCGGCGCGCAGGAACTGGTACGCCGGATTGAAACCTATGCTCAAGAGGACAGTTATTACTGGCGGGTGCCTGACCTGTTGCGGAAGATGGCGGATAACGGTCTGACATTTGCGGAAATGAACACACGTGGGTGACCCCTTTGTAATCGGCACAGGTCAGGGCTTCAGATGCATCTTTCATGTAAGTGCCAGAAGGCAGGTTGCTGGTGGATTTTCTGCTCTAGCAGAATGTCCCGGGAGACCCGGGAACCAGTAGTCCCGGCTGAATGACCGACAGCGGATTTTTGTGATGCGCTAAAGGTTTCGCGCAGCTTCCAGACCACCAGCAGCATATTGAGGGACGCTGGCTCCCAGGCGCAGACCCAGTTCCGGGTTTGAGGCATTGCCGTCCATTGCGCGTTTTTTCACACCCTGCAGGATCGCTCCCATACGGAAAAAACAGAAAGCGAGGTAGAAACCGAATTCCGGAATTCCAGGCAAGCCCATGCGATGACAATAAGCTTCAACAAATGCCTGATCCTCCGGTAGGCCAAGTGCTGCACGGTCTATACCTGCAAGACCTCGTCCTTCGTCTCCCGGTGGCCGTTGCCACTGCATGATCAAGGCGGCAAGGTCGGCATAGGGGTGGCCGATGGTTGAAAGCTCCCAATCCAGAACTGCAACACATTCCGGACCATGTTGCGCAAACAGAAGATTGTCGATGCGATAGTCCCCATGTACCAGTGTCCGCTTGCCGTCATCTTCCGGCACGCTGGCGTCTAGCCACAAAATCAGCTCGTCCATCGCTGAAATCGTCTCTGTTTCGGTGGCACGGTACTGTTTCGTCCAGCGGTCAATCTGGCGCCGGTAGTAGTTTCCCGAAGGGCCAAAGTCCGCCAGTCCCCGCGCCTCCAGATCAATCGAGTGGATTGCGGCCAGCACCCGGTTCATCTCGTCATAGATGGCACTGCGCGTGTCCTGGCAAACGTTCATCAAGCGCGGGTCATCAAAGTTCTTGCCATCGATCAGTTCCATGATGTAGAAGGAAGACCCGATGACGCTGTCCTCTTCACAAAGCACATGCATTTTCGCCACGGGAACCGGCGACCCGGCCAAAGCGTTCTGAACCCGAAACTCCCGATCCACCGCATGCGCGGATTTCAGTAACACGCCCGGGGGTTTTCGCCGCAGGACATAGCTTCCCGATGCGGCATCAAGCCTGAAAGTCGGATTGGACTGACCGCGACTGAATTTTTCGACACTGATCGGACCTGAAAAACCGGGAAGAGCTTTCTCCAACCAGGCGGTCAAGCTGTCCAGATCCAGGTCCGGCTTGCGACCGATCATGGTCAGACCTTGTCATTGGTGTATTTGCGCAGTTCCGTACGCGCGATCTGGCGCCGGTGCACGGCATCCGGACCGTCTGCAAAACGCAGCGTTCTGAGATGGGTCCACATGGCTGCGAGGGGAAAATCCTGGCTGATACCGGCGGCACCGTGAACCTGCATTGCCTCGTCAACCACCTGAAGCGCCATCAGCGGTGCCACAACCTTGATCTTGCTGATCCAGGGCTGGGCCGCCCTTGTCCCTTCCGTGTCCATGACCCAGGCTGCTTTCAGGCACAACAGCCGAGCCATTTCGATCTCCATGCGCGCGTTTGCAATAATGTCGTGATTGGCACCGAGATCCGTCAGCTTCCTGCCAAAGGCTTCCCGGTTCATTGCTCGCCGACACAGGAGTTCGAGCGCCTTTTCAGCCTGCCCAATCGCACGCATGCAATGGTGGATGCGACCAGGGCCAAGACGTCCCTGCGCCACTTCAAATCCGCGTCCTTCGCCAAGAACCAGGTCTTCGTTCGGCACCCGAACATCGGTAAAGCGGATATGCATGTGCCCGTGAGGCGCATCGTCAGCTCCGAACACCTGCATCGGTCGAAGAACCTCGATACCAGGCGCATCGGCGGAAACAAGAAACATGGAGTGCCGCCTGTGTTTGTGAGCTTCGGCATCCGAACAGGCCATGACAATATAGAGACTGCAGCGGGGATCTCCGGCACCGGTCGCCCACCATTTTTCGCCATTCAGGCTCCAGTGGTCACCCTGCTTTTTTGCATTCATTGCGATGTTGGTGGCATCCGACGAAGCGACATCAGGTTCTGTCATCAGGTAGGCGGATCGAATTGTTCCCTCAAGAAGCGGCTTCAACCACCGTTCCTTGTGCGTGGGTGTACCGTATCGCTCGAGCACCTCCATATTGCCGGTGTCCGGAGCATTGCAATTGAAGACTTCTGCCGCGATGCCGACCTTGCCCATTTCTTCCGCCAAATAGGCGTATTCAACGGTCGACAGACCGAAACCCTTTTCACTGTCTGTCAGCCAGAAGTTCCAAAGACCCCGTTCCCTGGCCTTGGATTTCAAGCCGTCAAGAATTTCGAGTTGCCGGTCCGTGTGCGAGAACCTGTCGCCGCTGGCATGTTTGCCGACCTCCCTATGATATTCTGCATCAAGCGGTTCTATTTCCGTCTCCACCATGTGACGGACCTTTTCGATGAGTGGTCTCACCCGGTCGGTTATTCCAAGGTCCATAAATCCCCCTATTGCGCCAGGTAGAAACGGTTCAGCCATTCCGCAGTCAAGGCTGGACGTCTTTCACCTTCAATCTCCACGGTCACATGCCAAGTGACATCAAGTTCGGCCGGTTTCGGCTGCCTTGCATCGGCAAGAACAAATCGTCCGCGCACATTTGCCCCTGCTTTGACGGGCGTTCGAAAGCGGACCTTGTCGAAACCGTAGTTGACGCCCATCACTGTGTCCTTGATGACGGGTTGTGCTTCCTGTGCCATTGCCGACAGAAGCGAAAGCGTCAGAAATCCATGTGCGATTGTCCCTCCGAAGGGCGTTGCGGCTGCTCGCTCCGGATCCACATGAATGAACTGATGGTCCCTGGTAACATCCGCGAAAGCATCGATCTGCGCTTGGTCGACTTTTGACCACGAAGAGACACCAAGCTCCTGTCCGATCAGGTCTTTCAGCTCCTCAACCGTAAGAGTATCTGTTTTCAAATCCGCCGTCACTCATAGGCCTCCTGAAACAGGTCCGGCCCTGTTTCGACATTGATACCACCGCTAATGGGCAGGATTGCACCGGTTATGTAAGCTCCGCCAAATCCGCACAGAAACTGCAGGGCCGCAGCAATGTCCTGAGGCCGCCCGACCCGGCCAAGCGGCACCTGCGCCCCGACCCGTTGCCTGACGCTTTCATCAGCTGTTGCAAAAGCCGTCATCTTGCTGACGAATGGCCCGGGCGCCAGTGCATTTACGGTTATGCGCCGCCCTGCCAGCTCCTTGGCAAGTATCTTTGTCAAATGATGCACCGCCGCCTTGGACGCTGCATAGCTGTAAGCCCTATCGCCATGTGCCGTTTCTCCCATAACGGATCCGACATTGATCACGCGTGCCGGGTCGTCGTCGCTGGCTGCTTTTTGCAGGAGCGGCAACAGGCTCTGGGTCAAATGAAAGAGCCCGGCAACATTCAGCCGCATGACCCTGTCCCAGGCTGAGTGGGGAAATTCACCAAGCGGTGCGCCCCAGCTGGTGCCCGCATTGTTCATCAGAATGTCAAGTTGGTCGACGCGATTGCCCAGTTCCGCAGTCAGCGCCGCGATGCCATCTTCCGTTGCCACATCACCGCCAAAACCCTCGACCCGACCTGAGTATCCGAACGCATTCAACTCCGCCGCCGTCGTCCTGCAGGCCTCCTCCTTGCGGCTGGCAATCAGCACCCTGGCTCCGGCAGCCATCAAGCCTTCGGCAGCCATCCGCCCAATCCCCGTGGCTCCTCCGGTGACGAGCGCGGTTTTGCCTGAAAGATCGAACAGGTCTTCCGGTTTCATTCCGCGTCCTCGGCTAATTGTTTTCTGAGCGTCAATTTCGACACCTTGCCTGTTGCAGTTAAGGGCAGCGCGTCCACAAACACCACATTGTCAGGAAGTTGCCATTTGGCGAATTTTTCCGCGAGCAGATCAAGCAGATCCTGGCTTGCCGGCTTTTCATCGGCCCCTGCCTGAACAATCAGCAATGGCCGTTCGTCCCATTTGGGATCCGACACCGCGATGACAGCACAATTAGCGACATCCGGGTGAGACATGACTATGTTTTCAAGGTCGAGCGAGGAAATCCACTCACCACCCGACTTGATCAGGTCCTTCGAACGGTCCGTGATAATCAGAAAGCCATCCTGATCAATGGCAGCAATATCGCCTGTGAAGAACCAGCCCTCATCGTCGAAAACGGATTTTGACGCTTCCGGGTCTTCGAAATACCCAGAGGTGACGGTGTTTCCACGTACATAAAGATGTCCGGGTGTCTTGCCGTCATGAGGTAGCCGGGCACCCTTTTCATCAACAATTTTCATGTCCACGCCAAAAACCCTGCGCCCCTGTGACCGCTTACGCGCGATGCGTTCCTCAAAGGAAAGATCCTCCAGGTGCTCCGGCAGATTGCATTGAGTGCCAAGCGGGCTCATTTCTGTCATGCCCCAGGCATGACAGACGTTGATGCCCTTCTCTTCAAAGGCTTCAATCAGGCTTTGCGGCGCGGCAGATCCCCCGACGACAATATCCTTGAGGCCGTCCGGTAGTCTGCCATTCTCCGTGATCTCCTTCATCAGGGCGAACCAGACCGTTGGAACACCCCAGGCGGAAAACACTTTTTCGCGATCCATCAGGCCAAACAGGCTTTTGCCGTCCAGAGCACCTCCTGGGAAAATCAGACTCGCTCCCGAAAGGGGGGCTGCGTAGGGCAGGCCCCACGCATTGACATGAAACAGCGGAACAAACGGCAGTATGCGCGTGCCTTCACACAAGGTTTTGGGAATAGTCACACAGAGAGAGTAGGCATGAAGCACGGTGGACCGCTGAGAAAACAATGTTCCCTTCGGATTTCCCGTGGTACCGGAGGTGTAACAAAGGCCCGCCGCCTGTTCCTCCGGAAAGTCCGGCCATTCAATTTCTTCGGGCTTGCCGTCCAGAATATCCTCATAGCACTGGACACCGTCCAACGAGGTTTCCGGCATATGTGTCTGATCCGTCATCACCACAACGCGCAAATCTTTCGGCAAATGCGGACGCAGTTTTTCAACGATCGGCAGGAAGGTAACGTCAACAAACAATACCCGGTCATCCGCGTGATTGACGATATAAATCATCTGCTCCGCAGAAAGGCGCGGATTGATCGTATGGCAGATCGCACCGATACCGGAGATCGCATAGTAAAGCTCGAAATGCCGGTACCCGTTCCAGGCAAGCGTCGCGACCCGATCACCCGGCCTTATTCCGAGCTCTTTCAACCCATGCGCCAGCTGGGCAATTCGCCTGGATGTCTCTCGATAGGTGGTTCGGTGGATGTCACCTTCGGTGCGCACGGATACGATTTCACCGGTGGGATAGGTCTCCGCGGCAAATGTGATGAGATCCGCTATCTTCAGCGGACGGTGCATCATCATTCCCTTCATGTGTGTCCTCCCAAACACAGGTTGCGTTTCCGCAAGTCCTTCAAGGGTCTTTGAAGCAACCGTAACGTGAGTGCTTTGACGGGGAAAGTCCTATCCGGTGAAATCCTTTGACAGCGCGGCTGACTTGCGCCAAACCCTGCCGGGACTGCCGCCCTGACCGGCCGGCCCCAGAACGGAATGATTGAGATCCCTATATGACCCAGAAACTGGTCATTGCCGTTTGCACCGCGCAACGGCCGAAAATGCTGAAGGCGTGTCTTTCGAGCCTGGACAACATGACCCAGCCGGACGGGACCGAGCTGGCGATTGTCGTCGTTGAAAACGATCCGGAACCATATTTTGCGGGACAGGTCGCGGAAGATACCAGAGCACAGTTTTCAATTCCCGTCTTCTTCTACCATGAGAAACGGAGAGGGATCCCATTTGCACGCAATCGGGCGCTTGAAGCGGCTCTTGAGCACAGCCCGGCCTGGATTGCACTGATCGACGATGATGAACGCGCGGAGAAGGACTGGATCGAAAAGCTGCTGGCAGCCTGTGCTGAGCACGAAGCTGAAGTCGCCAACGGCCCGGTGCGGCGGATCTACGAAAAACCGGCACCTCACTGGTGGAAGTCACAGCTGCTGAAGCCGCGCCCCACCGGCACGATCATTACTGAAGCCCCAACCAACAATGTGCTTTTGAGCGCACGCATCGTCAGCAAGGACGGGCTTGGACTGCGTTTCGACGAGCGCCTCACTTTCGGCAGCGAAGACATTGATTTCTTCCGGCGCACACATGCGGCAGGCGCAAAGATGATCTGGGTGGACGATGCCTTTGTGGAGGAAGACATTCCTGCCTCCCGTGTCTCGACAAGCCGGCTTTTGAGCCGCATGCATATGGCCGCCACCTCCGGGGCCTTTAACATCGTGCTTCGGGAAGGCAGGCTGAAGGCCGCGTTGCACTTTATCCCGAAGAGCTTGCGGCGCATGTTCTTCGGAACTCTGGCAACGGTCGTCGGATTCGTCATCAGGCCCGTTGCGCACAAACGTGGTGAAAAACTCCTCTATTATGGTCTGATCCGGCTGATGAAAGGATCTGGCAATCTGCGTGGTCTTCTGGGGCGTGCCCACAATTATTACGACGTGATCGATGGCCACTGACGTGACTGCTGGATCAAGGAAGCTCGCTCACATCCATCTGGGAGTTGATGGTGGCGCCGAAAAGTTCTTCGTGCGCCTTTCCCGGGCGCTTGCGAAACGTGGTGTCGATCAAATCGCCTTCATCAGGCCGGGCCGGGCCTGGCGCGATGAGCTTGCAGAACACTGCGATGTTCGGGAGTTGAAATTCAGCCGTTCCCATATCAAACGCCATTTTGTCCGCTGGGGGATCTCCAGGGACATACACAAATTTGGCGCCAGGGTGACAATGGGCTGGATGAGTCCTGCCAGCAAATGGCTGCCCAAACCCGGTAACGACATGCGGACTTTTCTGCGTCTTGGAGACTGGCCGGACGGCTTTCATACTTATGGCAATGTGGAAGACCTGATCGGCAATACGCCGGAGATCATCCGGCAGGCTGTTGAAATGGGCTGGCCGGCTGACAAGGCCCACGTCATCAGCAATTTCGTGGAACCTCTGCCAGACGGACTTCCTCTCATCAATCGGGCAGATTATGACACGCCGGAAGATGCCACCGTTCTGATCGCCCTTGGACGGTTTGTCGAACGCAAGCGATTTGATCTCATCATCAAGGCGCTGCAGCAATTGCCGGACAAGGTCCATGCCTGGTTGATCGGCGACGGTGAACTACAGGAAGAGATGAAAGCACTTGCGCAAGACTTTGGTGTTGCGGCCCGTGTTCATTTTCTCGGCTGGCAACGCGACCCGTCACCATTCATTAAATCGGCTGACATTCTGGTCTGCCCAACAGACGAGGAACCACTCGGAAATGTTGTCCTGGAAGGCTGGAATGCCGGTCTTCCGGTTGTTGCAACAGCTTCGCCCGGCCCCAGCTGGCTGATTGAACATGGGAAAACAGGTCTCCTGTCACCATGCGGAGATGCTGACCAACTGGCAGGTTCCATCGCAAAAATCCTGAACTCCACCGACCTTGGAAACAAGCTCATCAGCAATGCAAACCGTTTTCTTCAGGAACGTTATTCCGAAGACAATATCTGCAAGGAATATCTGAAGCTCGTGTTGGGAGATCAGTAATGAGGCCTGCCAGATTCATGTGGGATCAATCTCAAGAATGAGCTCCGCTGCGACCATCACAAAGCTTGAAAACCGGATCAGTTGTGACACATAACATCTGCCAGATCGGCTCCGACCAATAGCTGAACACAGAATTTCGAGGTTTCTTTTGCCTGATCAATCCTTTGGCTCAACTGACCCGGTGGCAGAGTTAATTGCCCGGATTAAAAAACGCGACTTCACGATCGGTATCGTTGGCATGGGCTATGTCGGCCTTCCGCTTGCAATCACTGCCGTTCGAGAAGGGTTTTCCATCGTTGGTTTTGACATCAATTCCGAGCGCGTCGATTTATTGAATGCCGGGCATTCGGGAATAGAACATATTGACGACGCCTTGATTGCGGAGGCTCTTAGAAATGAGAAATTTCGCGCGACTTCCGATTTTACCGAGCTTGGCGAGCCTGACGCGATCCTGATTGCGGTTCCGACACCGTTAAGCAAGCAACGCGAGCCTGATCTTTCTTTCGTTCAAGCCAGTGCCGAATCCATTTCAGCGACCTTAAGAACGGGGCAGCTGGTCATTCTTGAATCGACAACCTGGCCCGGCACAACAGTCGAACTTCTCAAACCGATCCTTGAACGGGCCGGATTGAACTGCGGTTCGGACTTCTTCCTCGCGTTTTCTCCGGAGCGCGAGGATCCCGGCAATGCCCAGTTCGATACAAGAGCTATCCCGAAAGTTGTCGGTGCCGACGACCGGAACTCACTTGCCCTGGCTCAATCGCTTTACGGTGCACTTGTTAAGCAAGTCGTACCCGTTTCATCAGCAAAAACAGCCGAAGCTGTGAAGCTGACGGAAAACATCTTTCGCTCGGTGAACATCGCGCTCGTGAATGAGCTGAAAGTCATCTACGAGAAGATGGGTGTGGATGTTTGGGAAGTCATTGAAGCCGCCAAAAGCAAGCCTTTCGGCTTTATGCCATTCTACCCGGGCCCAGGCCTGGGCGGTCACTGCATTCCGATCGACCCCTTCTATCTGACCTGGAAAGCAAGGGAGTACGAGGTTGCCACCCGCTTCATTGAGCTTGCCGGAGAAATCAATACAACCATGCCCTATTATGTGCTCGATCGGCTGACTTCAGCGCTCGACACGAAGTTTTCGCGTGGCCTGAACGGTGCGAAAATCCTGATCGTCGGCATGGCCTACAAGAAGAATGTCGACGACATCAGGGAAAGCCCATCCCTGAAACTGATCGAACTCCTGCAGGAGCGAGGCAGCCAGATCGACTATCACGACCCGCATGTCCGTGAAATCGGATCAACACGCGCCTATCCGCAACTCCAGGGGATGCAATCAAAGGAGCTCTCCGCGAGAGACCTCGCGTCCTACGACGCGGTGTTGATTTCAACTGATCACGACTGCATCGACTGGGGAACGATTGTTCAGCACTCCAGGCTTGTCGTTGATACCCGCAATGTATGTGTGCGGAATGGATATGACGACGAAAAAATAATCAAAGCATAAAACCAGGAAATCACTGCGAAATATAAGATGAATCGGGTCACTCAATTTCTTGAAGCGACCCGCAAGCACAACAGAAAACCGATAACTATCTTGTTCCTGTTGGTTACATCACTTTTGATGTTGCCGCCACGCTGCAAATTCAGCAGAGTCTCGCATCAGGCCACAGTCAATAAGCGATTGAACACCCGAAAACAGAGTGCTGCCGTCGTACTGCAGCCCCTCTTCCATAAGTCTGTCCATTTGGTTGTTGTAGTCCAGATAGTGGCTAGCGTCACCAGTGTGCTGCTTTCGCTCAATTGCTTCGGTAACTTTGCTTTTAAAATCATCCAAATACTTGAAATGAAGCAAAACACCCCAATCAGGTGCAACCTTTATCAGCTTGTCAATGCCGTGGACACCACCGGAGAATTTGTACCCTGATTGCCACTTAATCAAAGGAATCTTGCTTTGTACAGCAGCTGTGTCGGGGAGTGCTTTCTTCAAAAACTTGAACAGAACATGATCAATCGTTCGACCCAGATCACTTGTCGGTGCCTTGGCCTTTAGCCCGAACGGTCCGGCGAGCAACACCCTGTCCAGAGCGTTCTTTCGACGTTTTACGTTTTGATGGAACAACCGCTCCCGGGTGCCACCAAAAACATGTCTTGCAGGTGTCTTGTAGCGTTTGCGATGACTGCCTTTTAGCGGATTGTACCGGTATCCGACGGTGTCGAACCAGGGACAAACTTCCAGAAAGCTCTGTCCTGTTTCGTAGGAGAAATTTTTCAACGGACCACTGGGATACATGTCAACCATAGGACAAAACAGGGCTCTGTACTTGCCGTTGTCCAGGTATCGAACGAGATTGTTGATGGATAGGTTCGGCCAACCTGGATAAACAAACAGCTCATCAACGTCCGGAAATATGACCCAGCGCTCCCGCAAATACCTCTCACAGATTAGCTGCCGCCAGACCGACTTGTAGTCCCTGTAAGGTTTTGCAGTCGAAATTACGCTGACGTCCTCCTGCTGGACGAGAAGGTTCGCTGTACCGTCATCAGAGTTATTGTCGATCACAATGAAATGCCTGACGCCAAGTTTTCTGTAGTGATCCAGAAAATACGGAAATCGAAGCGCTTCATTATAGGCCAGAATTACTGCGACGACCCCATCTTCAGGTACCGTCAAGGTGTCAGCGACCGATGTCCCGAATGCATCGAAGAGCTGATTGCGTAGATTTTGCACCGACGACCGTCCTTGCTTTGCCGAAAGCTAAGTATAAAAAGTGTTTTTCATTGCAGGTGTGCCGAAATCGAAACCAAATCTCTCAATATCGACGGCATACCAATCGGCAACGGTCTGAATACTCTTGGGAGAGTAAAGCTCTCGATAATCCGCTCTTGAAGCGCTACTGATATTTCGGCGTTTCAATTCGCTCTTGAAGCCAAGATATTCCTGCATTTCGTCGCTGAGAAACTCTTGCCGGAGGACGTCAACCGCGACTGCTCCACTTTCATCAACAATGTAGTCTTCTTGCGGAAACCAACCGGAAACTGCGCGATGCCAGAAGTATGGTTCCCCTCCCCAACGGTGCCGTTCTTCAAGGAATGTTTCGAACTCTTTTTGAGTAAACTCTGGATTGTTGTCGCCGTGGTCACGCGTCTGTATGGCAAACTTAAACCGCGATACCGTGCGCGACCAGGGATTGCGCACAATTGCAAAAGCGCGTGTTGCCTTGCGAACAGAAACATCGACATCCCTTAGTCTGGCATGTTCGTAACCGGGATTTCCGCCATTTTTTGCCATGTAGTTCTTAAGTTCGTCCGCATACTTCTTGCTTTTCAACCTTCGCCGATTGGCAATCACCAGCCTGTTGGTCAGTTGCGGAGCTTCACGAATGGCCATTCCGCCATTTTTGGGAATGTGAATAAAGAGATGTTTTTTTGGCGCCCATCCGACTAAAGACGGCGCGAACTTGAAAAAGTTCTTGATCTGGTATTCGTCCATTTTTACTAAAGTCCGCATTCGACTGCAGCGCAAGCAACAGGCTGCGTGAAAAGCGCGTCCGGGAACCCTGACCACACCGGTGGTGCATTATCGGAAATAATGAGGGCTGTCCAACTTTCACTTTCCGCTAACTGACGGATGCTGCACAGCTCTGAACGCACGTCGTTGACTAACACCGAAGCCGCGTCTAAGTAACTGCGCACTTCATTTAACCTGAGATTATTTCGCGCAAAGCGTGACACTGGATGATGGACCAAGATAGGTGCGCAAACCCAAAGTATTAGTTTTGTTCCCGATCTATAATGGTGAGAAAACCATGCGGGAAAGTCTCGATTGCATCGCCAATCAGGACTTTACCGATTTCAGGGCGATCATCGTTGACAACAAGTCAACGGATAGCACCGGTGACATTGCACGCGCCTATTGTGAAAAAGACCCTCGCTTTGAAATTCTGACGCAGGAAAAACATCTGTCCGCAGTGGAAAATTTCATATTTTGCATGAAGTACGGAATGGAGAATGCCGATTACTTCTGTTTGCGTGCTTGCGATGACCTGTCCAGTCCGAATTTTCTTTCCGAATTGGTGGCGGCGCTTAATAGCCATCCGGACAAGTTGTTGGCAGCCTCTACTGTCAGGAGGGTAAACGGTGAACAATCGCGCCTGCTGCGTCCGGACCCGATCATATTCGGATATGCGAGTTCTCTAGTGAATGGTATTGTTCCGAGAAGTTTGGCCTATCCGTCTGAATGGTGTTACGGCTTGATCCGCTCTGAAGGCGGTGCCGAAATCCTCATAAGACGTTGGAGCGAATATCCACATGCCTGGTGTGTTGCGTCTTACGTTGTCGCAGAATTTGTCATGAGAGATCTTGCCATTTGGGTTGAAAACACCGAATTCGTTTTCGTTGAAGGATCAGGTTCTTTTGAAAAATACGGCGCAAAATCCTTTTTTGGCAAATTGCAACAACGGTTTAACTATACTCTCGGCTGTTACAAAGTGGTCAACAGGCTGCCACCTGTATCTCTTGGCACCAGAATAAGGCTGTTCCGGCGCTTGTGGCGCGATTCAAGGATCAAGACCCGATATGACCTGGAAGAGCATTTTCGCAAAGCCATGAGGCTCAGCAAGTAGGTCATATCTCAAACCTTCTCAGTGGCGACTTGCAGCTCTCCCGCAGGGCAGGCCCGGTAACTGTTCAGGAACCTTTGTTTACCGGTCGCGAGCCGGATTGAATGTACCTTGTTTCCAAGCCGTGGTTTCCAGACTTTGATAATACTACAGCCTTCTGATACATGACTCTCGAATTCGCGCAATTCGGGCTTTGCCGGTTGCGTAGATCTTTCCCGGTTCAGTTCACTTATAGCGTGTACATCTTATGAAAGCAGTCATTTTAGCCGGCGGTTTGGGAACGCGGATCAGCGAAGAATCTCATCTTAAACCAAAGCCCATGGTTGAGATTGGCGGCCGTCCCATTCTCTGGCACATCATGAAGATCTATGCAGCTAACGGCATAACAGACTTTGTCATCTGCTGTGGCTACAAGGGATACGTGATCAAGGAGTATTTCGCCAATTACTTCCTGCACATGTCAGATGTGACATTCCATATGGCCGAGAACCGCATGGAGGTGCATCGGCAACAAGCAGAACCTTGGAAAGTCACTCTCGTGGACACTGGCGAATCCACCATGACCGGTGGCCGTATCAAACGAGTTGCTGATTACGTCGATGATACTTTTTGTCTGACCTATGGAGATGGTGTCGCGAACGTTAGGATTGACGAGTTGGTGGCGCAGCACAAATCGAGCGGTCTGGAGGCGACTGTCACAGCAATCCAGCCTCCCGGCCGATACGGAGCCCTGGACATTTCAGATGGCCGCGTGGTCAGTTTCCTCGAAAAGCCCCAAGGTGACGGCCAATGGATCAACGGCGGATACTTTGTCTGCGAACCATCGGTCGTCTCACGGATCGAAGGGGATGACATGCCCTGGGAAGCAACGCCGCTGCAAAGTCTGGCAAAGGATGGCCAATTGGGCGTCTTCCGGCATGACGGCTTCTGGGCTGCCATGGACACCTTGCGCGAAAAGAACCAGCTTGAAAAGCTCTGGCAGTCAGGAAATGCACCCTGGAAAGTCTGGTAAGTAGCGATGAATTTCTGGCAAGACAAAAAGGTTCTGGTGACCGGCCATACCGGCTTCAAAGGTGCCTGGCTTTGCGAACTGCTGATGGGTCGCGGTGCGATTGTTTCCGGGATCGCACTTCCACCTGAAAATGAAAGCAGCCTGTTCGTGCAACTCAACCTGGAAAACAGGATGGCGAGCACGTTTGCAGATATCCGGGATGCTGCTGCGCTGGAGCACGAAGTCAAAGCATTCGCGCCAGATATCGTTCTTCACCTTGCAGCCCAGTCACTGGTCCGCAGGTCCTACCGAGATCCCGTCGGTAACTGGGCAACAAATGTCATGGGAACAATCCACCTACTGGATGCGCTCCACAGGATGGATCGGCCGATTACGGCTATAATTGTGACAACCGACAAGGTCTATGAAAACAACGAGTGGGCCTACTCCTATCGTGAAACCGACCCTCTCGGCGGCCATGATCCTTATTCCGCTTCAAAGGCGGCAACGGAGCTGGTTTCAGCGAGTTGGCGGCGGTCGTTCGGTGGCAACTTGCTGAAAATCGCTACCGCCCGGGCAGGCAATGTGATCGGCGGCGGTGACTGGGCAGAAGATCGGTTGATACCCGACATCATCAGATCCCTCATGTCAGGAAATCCGATCGAAATTCGCAATCCTTTGTCTACCCGCCCGTGGCAACACGTTCTGGATCCGCTAAACGGTTACCTGCTGCTTGCCGAGCGTGTTCATCAAACTGAAGATCCAAGTTTCCAGACCGCTTTCAATTTCGGTCCCGAACCCGCTGATGTTTTTCCGGTCCGGGGACTGGTGAACTCCATACTGGAATGCTGGTCCGGAACCTGGATCGATGCTTCAGACCCCGATGCAGTTCACGAAGCCGGACGCTTGTCGTTGTCTATAGACAAGGCACGCAGCGAACTGGGCTGGACGCCTGTCTGGCGGTTCGAGCAATCGATCAGGCAGACCATCGAATGGTATCGCGGCGTTAGCGAAGGCGCTGATCCGGTTCAATTCACTCAGGAACAAATCGTTGCGTTCGAAGGTGACAAATGAAGTTTACGCCACTCCGACTGGAAGGGGCCTATCAGGTTGATCTGGACCGGTTGGGAGACAGCCGCGGTTTCTTTGCCCGGCTGTTCTGCCGAGAAGAGTTCGGTCGGCTTGGCCTGAGTGAGGCATGGTCTCAGTGCAATGTCTCACATAGCGCTGAAATGGGAACATTGCGCGGTATGCATTTTCAACGCCCCCCCAATGCGGATGCAAAGTTGGTAAAATGCATGCAAGGTGCCGTGTTTGACGTGATTATCGATCTGCGCCGCGGATCGACCACTTATGGTCACTGGACATCTGTGACATTAACGGCGGAGGGGGGAGAAATGATCTACATTCCCGCCGGATTTGCGCACGGATTTCAAACACTGACGCCACAAGCAGAGCTTCTTTATTTTCATTCGGACCATTACAGCCCGGAGCACGAAGGTGGTTTGCACTATGGTGATGCTGATGTTGGCATCGCCTGGCCTTTGGAAATCACCAACCTCTCCGAACGAGACAAAAACCTGCCGCCACTTAAAAAGGTGGAACCTATCCTATGAACCAAAATTGCCGCCACTGTGGGGCCCCACTTAGCCGCGAGTTTCTTGACCTCGGATTTGCTCCGCCGTCAAACGCATATCTTGAGCCTGCAGCACTTTCGGCGCCGGAAGTGACTTATCCTTTGCGGCTGATGGTATGCGACACCTGCTACCTGGTTCAGACACAGGATTACACGGCCGCAGAAAGTCTGTTCGACAAAGATTACGCCTACTTTTCATCTACTTCGAAAAGCTGGCTGGCACATGCCGCCGCGTATACAAATGACATAGTTGAACGGCTTGGCCTGGATCACGACAGTTTTGTTGTCGAAGTCGCATCCAATGACGGTTACCTATTGCGAAATTTTGCCGAACGCGGCGTTCCCTGTCTTGGCGTCGAACCGACAATCTCAACGGCAGAAGCTGCGGAGAAGCTCGGCATTCGAGTGCTTCGCAAGTTTTTCGGCGAAAGTCTGGCGACCGAGCTGGCCGATGCGGATGAAAAGGCTGACCTTGTTATCGGCAATAATGTCTATGCCCATGTCCCTGACATCAACGATTTTACGCGTGGGATTGCAAAGCTCCTGAAGCCCAACGGTGTTGTTACTCTGGAATTCCCGCACCTCATGCGACTTGTCGAGTTCTCTCAATTCGATACGGTTTACCATGAACACTTTTCGTATCTTTCCCTGGGAACGGTGACCCAAATTTTTGCCGCGGCGGGCCTTAGAATTTACGATGTCGAGCAGATACCAACCCACGGTGGAAGCCTGAGAGTGTTCGGCTGCCTTGAAAAAAGCCCGCTGGAACAAATGGACACAGTTGCCAAATTGTTAGCGGAAGAAAAACGCCGGGGCATGGATACCGCAGCATATTACGGCACTCTGCAAGAAAGCGCCGAACGGGTAAAAAACCAGTTCCTGGAATTTCTGCTGGATGCGAAAAGGAAAGGCAAGAAGGTCGCCGGATTTGGCGCAGCAGCCAAAGGAAACACGCTGCTGAATTTTGCCGGCGTCGGACCGGACCTGCTTCCGTTCGTGTGTGATGGTGCGGCTGCCAAACAAGGCAAATACCTGCCTGGGAGCCATATTCCAGTCATGCCGCCTTCCATTCTTCAAGAGAAGCGGCCTGATTATCTGATCATTCTGCCTTGGAACATTGCGGACGAAATTGGGAAGCAAAATACTCATCTTGCAGAACTGGGAACTGAATTTGTAACGTTTGTTCCGAGTGTGCGGATTTGGGGCGCCCAGTCTTAACTTGCTGAAATTGCCCGTTCCATTTTCGCAATGA
>NZ_JAILWL010000080.1 GCF_025698965.1 Roseibium sp. | reverse complement strand
CGAACTTTACTTCGCCAGATCCTTCAACCAGCGGCGTGCCTGCTTGCGGACATTGACCGGAGAGGTTCCGCCGTAACTGGTACGACTGCGAACCGATTTGTCCACGGACAGAACCGAGAAGACTTCTTCCGTGATTTTCGGATCAACCGCCCGCATGTCCTCCAGCGGCACTTTGTGAAGTTCAATACCGCGCTCGACCGCAAGTCCGACAATTCGGCCCGTTACATGGTGGGCGTCCCTGAACGGCATGCCGAGCACCCGGACAAGCCAGTCGGCCAGGTCGGTGGCAGTGGAGTATCCCGAGCCTGCAGCCTTTTTCAGTGCCTTGGTCACCGGTTCCAGATCGCGAACCATACCGGTCATGGCAGCAAGGGCAAGCGAGACACTGGCCAGACCGTCAAAAGCCTGTTCCTTGTCTTCCTGCATGTCTTTGGAATACGCAAGAGGCAGACCCTTCATCATCACCAGCAAGGCCTGCAACGACCCGTAGATCCGGCCACTCTTTGCCCGCACCAGCTCCGCCGCATCGGGGTTTTTCTTTTGCGGCATGATGGATGAACCGGTCGAAAACTTGTCTGAAAGCTTGACGAAACCGAATTGCGCCGAACACCAGACCACGATCTCTTCCGCCAACCGGGAAAGATGCATCGCGGTCAGGGACGCGGCAGCAAGCGCTTCAATGACAAAATCTCGATCGGAAACCGCATCGAGCGAATTCGCAGCAGGCCGGTCGAAACCGAGCGCTTCCGCTGTCATTTTCCGGTCGATCGGAAACGACGTTCCAGCCAGGGCAGCAGCCCCGAGAGGACACTCGTTCATGCGCTTGCGGGCATCACGCACCCGACCCCGGTCGCGAGCGAACATTTCCACATAGGCCAGGAGATGATGGCCAAAAGTGACCGGTTGCGCCGACTGCAGATGCGTAAAGCCGGGCATCACGTCGGATGCATGAGCCTCGGCCTTTTCCGCCAGAACCTGCATCAGCTCGCTCAACTGTTCGTCCAGAGTGTCGAGCGTGTCGCGTACCCAGAGACGGAAATCCGTGGCAACCTGATCGTTTCTGGAGCGCGCCGTGTGAAGTCGGCCTGCCGCCGGACCGATGAGCTCGGCAAGCCGTGCTTCGATATTCATATGAATATCTTCAAGCGATCTGGAAAACTTGAACTCTCCATTCTCGATCTCTGACAGGATTGTGTCTAGACCTTGAACGATCTTGTCTGCATCTTCCCGCGTCACAATGTCTTTTTCTGCGAGCATACGCACATGGGCTTTTGAGCCGTCGATGTCCTGTCTATATAACTTCCGGTCGTAGTCGATGGAGGCATTGATTTCCTCCATGATGGCGTCCGGTCCTTCAGCGAACCGGCCTCCCCACATGCGATTGCTCATGTCCTGTCCTTTAAAAGGCGCCCCTTGCGAGGTGTGAACGAATGACGAAGCCAGATGAACCCGCCAAAGGCTCCAGACGCGGCATTCTTGCCGCCGGTTTGGCAGGTGCAGTAGCTGCTGTAGCGGCTCTATACGTGATCGTTGGTCCGAATGGCAATATTGCCGGTGCGCAAAGCTGTTCCCTGGCCCTTCAATCCGCCAACGCGGCCAAGCCTTTCGCCAAAGGGGATGTCGCTGCCTTCCTGCCGGCAAGCCAGCCACTTGATCTGCAGAATCTGACCTTCAAGGGTCCGGACGACCAGCCGCTCACGCTGACCGATTTCAAGGACAAAACAGTTCTTCTCAATCTCTGGGCAACCTGGTGCGCGCCGTGCCGCGAGGAAATGCCGGCCCTCGACGAGTTGCAGGCCGATTTGGGAGGAGAGGACTTCGAGGTCGTCGCCGTCAACCTGGACCGGGGCGGTCCCGAAAAACCGAAGGCGTTTCTTGAAGAAATCGGCGTCAGCCACCTGACCTATTATCAGGACAGCTCGAACGGCCTATTGAAAGACTTGAGAAAAGTTGCCCGCGCCACCGGATTGCCAACCACGATCCTGATCAGCCCAGAAGGCTGTGAAATCGGCACCATGTACGGCCCCGCCGAATGGGCATCCAGTCAGGCCAAGGACCTGATCCAAAGCGCGATGGGAAAAGAGGGGTCTTGAGCACGGACGGCTTCAGGAGCGGGTTCCGAAAGCCACTGACGGCATGACGGCAAGTGCCGATCCGACGCCTGACAATCGTCAGACGGAAATATCGACGGCCTCGCCCATGCCGGGGATCTTACGGGCTTCACGGCGTGCCTGCGCGTCCTGAGCTTCGTTCAGGCGGTCCGCAACGTCACGCTCCTGCTCATTCTGGTCACGAATGGCGTTGGTCGCCAGTTCGGCACGTACCTTTGCGGCGTCATAAGAAACCGAGGATGAAGTGCTTTCTGATACGCTCGCCATAGTCGATACTCCTCGAGCAATCTCAGGAAAATCGGGAACCGGTTTAAACAAAAACTTAGACCTTCTTCAATTTGGCCGCCCAAAACGGAAATGGTCTAGCACGCGATGAACAAGCAGAGTCTCAGACGGTTATGTCGACCCGTCCACCGAGACCGCTGCCCGCGGCACCTGTTGTAGCCCGGTTTTCCAGTTTCTCCGCTTGACGGCTCAAAGATTCGGCGCGGCTGGCACTGAACTGCGCTTGTCGCTGCACTGTATTCGCAACAGCCTCAGACTGACGGGCCTTGATAGCTTGCGCCTGCTCCGCGACCCGATCCGTTTGCGGTGTGGTCAACGAAGGTTGAAAAGCCTTTGATGTTGTACTTCCTACTGCTTCAGACATCGTGTTTCCAATCACTGGATACGACTTTGAGGCTATTATTACCTGAAGACATAAGTCAAAGGGTAAACCTGAGAAAGTATCGCGAAACGTAATTTGAGAATTACTCTTTACAAAGATCAATTTTTCTTAAAATTGAATCTATTCATTGATAAATATATGAATCAGAAAGAAATTTTCTAAGAGCAACCTTACGGAATGGACGTAAAATTACTCAAGCGCCCGCAATCATAAGTGCGAATTCCATGTGCACACGATTTGAAAAACCGGAACTCTTTTAAGAATTCGAACAACCGAAGGCAGTCAAACAGTAACGTCGACCTGGCTTCCGAGACCTGGGGGAGGGGCTGCTTGCGCCGATTTGAGATTTTCGGCCCCCTCCTGGAGCAAGGCAACAAGGTTTGCGTCCTGCTCCAGCGCCATTTTCATCATTTCGGACTGAAGCGCCTGGCTCGTCTGAGCCTGGGTCGTTGCGGCATATGTGCTGGCAATTCCGACGCTGTCCATGAAAGTCCCCTGGTTGAGAGCGAGGGTAGTCCCCTGCCCTTAAACAAGGGTTAACAATAACTTAAATCTCTGTATTCGATTTTAGTTACCGAGGCGCGACAGCTGCGTCAGCACTTTCCGCTTCACTTTCCCCGAGGGCGTTCGGGGAAGCTGTTCAACAATCCGATAGTCCTTGGGACGCTTGTAATCCGCAAGCTGACTTGTCGCATGGGCAGCAAGATCGTCGACATCGAAACTGTCCGCGTCATGTGGAACGACAAAGGCGGTGATCAGACTGACGCCATCGCGAACCGAGACAGCAGTTACAGAGACCTCATGCACCTCCGGATGAGCGGATAGCGCGCGTTCAACCTCTTCCGGCGCAACCCTGTAACCGAAGGCGTTCATCAGGTCGTCGGCACGCCCCTCGTACCAGTAGTAACCGTCATCATCTTCCTGGGCGCGGTCGCCGGTCAAAAACCAGTCCCCCTTGAAGGCGTCTTCGGTTTCCCGGCTCCTGTTCCAGTATCCAAGCATCAAGCCCGGCTCCTCGCGATGAACCGCAAGAAACCCCACCTCATTGCGGTCGGCAAGCAAAACGTCTTCACACGTTTCGCTCAAGATCGCGACCTTGCGCCCTCTTTGGGGTTTTCCCGGCGAACCAGGTTTCACCGGCACAAGAGGCCCGCTTGAAAGATAGGTCGAGATCTCACTCATCCCGAGTGCTTCATAAAGTTCTCGGCCGGTCTTATCCTTCCAATCCCGATAGAGCACGGCAGGAAGAGCTTCACCAGCCGTTAACCCGTGACGGAGAGCGGGAAAGGCTGACCGGGAGACCTCCCCATACTTCAAAATCCGCCGGTAAAGGCTTGGAACGGCGGCAAACAGGCTTGCCTGACTGCTGTCGAGAACATTCGGCCAGACCTGCGGGTCACGTGGACCGTCATAAACGATGCTCGTGGCCCCGTTTGCCCAGGGGTCCATCAGACCGACACCCAGTGTATAGGTCCAGTTGAATGCTCCGGCATGCAGCAGCCGGTCGGATGAGGAGATACCGTACCAGCCCTGATACATTGGCTGGCGGGCCGCCGCCGCCCTTTGGGCATGAAGGACACCCTTGGGCGTACCGCTTGTCCCGGATGTATAGATGAGAAACGCAGGATCATCAGGTGCAGTTTGCGCGAATGTTCCGGGTGGAGCCTGCTTCAGATCAGCGATTGCCAGCGGACCCCTTACCGGCACACCGGTGTTTTCGGGCAATGCCGTTTTACCGTCATGGAGCACAAGAGCTGCGCCGCTATCGGCCAAAATGGCGGCAGCTTCCTGTGAGGTCAGCAATGCCGACGTGGGAACGGGAACAAAACCACCGGCGATGGCGCCAAAAAACAAAAGCGGAAAGTCACTGGAATGACCGAGTCTCAGGAGGATTCTGTCTCCGGTTTCAAGGTCATGCGCTTTCAGGCCTGCCGCCACGGACAGGACAGCATCTGTAAGACTGCCGAAAGTCCAGTGTTCCAGGACACCGCCATCCGCACCGACCACTTCCAACGCCGCTTTCTCCCGGTTCGGAACGGCGTTGGTTAGACAGTATTGTGCAAGGTTCATCGACAGTTAGCGTGTCGGGACCGGATGATCACCGCGATAGTCATAAAATCCGCGCTGCGTTTTCCGGCCAAGCCAACCTGCCTCGACATACTTCACCAGGAGCGGGCACGGCCGGTATTTGGTGTCTGCAAGACCTTCGTAAAGCACTTGCATGATCGAAAGACAGGTGTCCAGGCCGATAAAGTCCGCCAGCTGAAGTGGCCCCATCGGGTGATTGGCGCCGAGTCGCATCGCCTTGTCGATGGACTCAACGGAGCCGACGCCTTCATAGAGCGTATAGATGGCCTCGTTGATCATCGGCAACAGGATCCGGTTGACCATGAAGGCCGGGAAGTCTTCTGCAACGGCGATCTGTTTTCCAAGACGATCACAAAATGTCTTGGACGCCTCGAAGGTTTCGTCTTCCGTCGCAATGCCGCGCACAAGTTCCACCAGTTCCATCAGTGGAACCGGGTTCATGAAGTGAATACCGATGAAGCGCTCCGGGCGATCCGTTGTTGCCGCGAGGCGGGTAATCGAGATCGACGAAGTGTTGGTTGCCAGAATGGCTTCCGGCTTCAGGATCGGGCAGAGTTGCGAGAAAATTTTCCTTTTGATCTGCTCGTTTTCGACAGCGGATTCGATCACCAGATCCGCATCGGCCAGCAGATCGAGATCTTCAACCAGCTTGATCCGGTCCAGCGCCGCTGTTCTTGCTTCTTCGGTGATCAGGGATTTGGAAACCTGACGGGCCATGTTCCCATTGATCGATGCCAGTCCCGACTCGATCCGCTCCATTGAAATGTCGCTCAATCCCACGTCGAAGCCAGCAAGGGCACAAACATGTGCAATGCCGCTGCCCATCTGACCAGCGCCAATTACTCCGACTTTTTTGATTTCGACAGCCATCCTGAAAAATCCGATCTTTTACAAACACCCCGACGGGCCCGGTTGTGGCTATTTTTGACGAGTCTTGCGCCAAACAGCAAGAACCCCGGAGCGAAAACTATTACTCGCTCCGGGGTTCGGGATCAATTTGCCGCAGGTCTTATTCGACAGCGGCCTTCAATTCCGGCAGAACGTCAAACAGATCAGCGACAAGACCATAGTCAGCGACCTGGAAAATCGGTGCTTCTTCGTCCTTGTTGATCGCAACGATCACCTTGGAATCTTTCATTCCGGCCAGATGCTGGATCGCTCCGGAAATACCGCAGGCAATATAGAGATCCGGTGCAACGACCTTGCCGGTCTGACCTACCTGCCAGTCGTTCGGCGCATAACCGGCGTCAACCGCCGCACGGGACGCGCCGACGGCAGCGCCGAGGGCATCGGCAACAGGCATGATGACTTCCTGGAATTTTTCTTCAGAACCAAGCGCACGACCGCCGGAAATGATGATTTTCGCAGATGTCAGTTCCGGACGATCGGACTTGGAAAGTTCCTCGCCGACAAATTCGGACAAGCCGGAGCCATCCGTACCGGCCACCGTTTCAATCGCTGCCGATCCACCTTCTTCCGCCGCGGCGAAAGTGGAAGTCCGGACAGTGATCACTTTCTTTGGATCACCCGATTTTACGGTCTGGATTGCGTTGCCGGCATAAATCGGACGCTCGAACGTGTCTGCATCAATCACGGCGGTAATGTCTGAAATCTGCATGACGTCCAAAAGAGCGGCAACGCGCGGCAGAGTGTTTTTGCCGTTGGCCGTTGCAGCCGCAACGATCGCATCATAGTCACCGGCCATGCCGACGATCAGATCAGCTGTCGGTTCCGCCAGCTGATGCTCCAGCGCATCGCTTTCAGCAACCAGAACTTTGGCGGCACCGGTCAGTTTCGCTGCTGCTTCCGCGACACCCTGCACGCCTTTTCCGGCAACCAGAACATGAACGTCGGAGCCGAGCGCAGCCGCTGCGGTCATTGCTTTTGCTGTTGCGTCACTCAGCGCACCGCCGGCATGTTCAGCCACAAGAAGTGTTGTCATTTGTTTTCCTCCTGCGACGGGCCCTTAAAGGACACCGGCCTCGTTCTTGAGTTTGTCTACCAGCTCACCGACGGAACCGACTTTGATACCGGCCTCGCGTGCAGGCGGTTCGGTCGTGGTGACCACGGTCAGGCGCGGCGTGATGTCGACACCGAAATCGTCGGGTGTTTTTTCATCAATCGGCTTCTTTTTGGCTTTCATGATGTTTGGCAGCGAAGCATAACGCGGTTCATTGAGACGCAGATCCGTGGTCACGATGGCCGGAAGCTTCAGCTTGACGGTTTGCAGACCGCCATCGACTTCACGCGTCACATCTGCCGTTCCCTCTCCAAGATCGACATTGGAGGCAAACGTACCCTGGCTCCAGCCGAGCAGCGCGGCAAGCATCTGACCGGTCTGATTGCAATCGTCGTCGATGGCCTGTTTACCCAGGATCACAAGTCCCGGCTCTTCGGCTTCAACAATCCCCTTGAGGATTTTTGCAACTGCCAGCGGTTCGGTGATTTCGTCGGTTTTCACGAGAATGCCGCGGTCGGCGCCCATTGCAAGACCGGTCCGAAGCGTTTCCGTTGCCTGTTGCGGGCCGACTGAAACAACAACTACTTCGGTTGCCTTTCCAGCTTCTTTCAGCCGCAGGGCTTCTTCGACGGAAATTTCGTCAAACGGGTTCATGGACATCTTGACGTTGGCAAGATCGACGCCTGAACCGTCCGGCTTCACGCGGACTTTCACGTTGTAGTCGATGACCCGCTTCACGGGTACGAGGATTTTCATTTGGTCTCAACCTCTTGCTGGGCCGGCATTTCACCGCACCGCAGTATCAGGCTTTTCCCGACGGAAATGACGAGGAGTCACAAACGGCGGAATTAAGCCAATCGTGGCGCATGGCGGGGGACGGTACTGACCTGCACAGCGGCTGTCAATTGCGCTATAGGGTCTATCTGAACAATTTGCCGGGCTTGGAAAAAGAAGCGTCGCAAAATCGATAGTTCGGCAATGCAACAATCGCCGAAACCGAGTATTGCCAGTCCAAATTCGAGCTGTCGGTCAGATGCCCGAGGATTGAGGAGAGAACTTGTCGGATACCGGTTCGGCAAAGACCGTCGTCCAGGTTCCGTTTTCTTCCCGGCATGCAGTTCCTTTGATGGAAAGATCCATACCGCCGAAAGTTGTCTGTCTCAGATACTGGCGACACCAATGTCCGCTTGTGCTCTTGTAGGTCTTGATCGGTGTGAGAGTCTCCGACCAGTTGCCTTCCTGACCGATGAAGACAGGCTCGCCACTAACCTTGGTTTCTAGCGCCTCCTGCACGGATTGTGCGAGCAGCATGCGTTCCGTTTCCATATGCGCCGCCAAGGAGGCCACCGCGGTATCCAAACGCGACTGCATCCAGAAATTGGTGAGCATGAAGGTTCCGGCAATCAGCACCAGCGCGGCAGCAATTTGAACAACCGGCAAGGTCCACGCCCTGCGGACATGCGTTCGCGTGGGCAAACCTCGTTTTTCAAATTCGCGATCGATCACGGTTTCAAAGCGATCAAGACTTCCTTGGGGAACGTCAGCCGGAACTGCCCGTTGCAGAAGCGCGTTGTCCTTGGCCATTTTCTGCAGGAATTGCTCGCCCTCGTCCTGCTCACGAATGCTGGCAAGAAGCGCTTCATGCTCCTCGGTTGAACATTCGCCATCAAGAAGCTTGCCGATATCCTCGGCGAGCAGAACTTGTTCGCGTTTTTCGTCAAATGTCATGACAGACCTCCAGGCATGCTGCGGAGTTCGCCTTCCTGCGTGGTATCTTTTGATTCCAAAAATTCTCTCAGCTTCAATCGAGCCCTTGCGAGCCTGCTGGTCACGGTACCGATCGGAACACCCAGTTCTTCCGCGACTTCCTTATAGCTTTGTCCCTCGATCGCAATCTTCAACAGCACCTGACGGTTATCCTCTTCAAGTCGTCCGATAAACGCTTGAACCTTCTGAAGCTCAAGACTGCTGGCAGCAGCCTTCGCACCGTCGAAACTTTCTTCAAAATCAAGCATTGCCAAATCAAACAGCCTGGCGCGATTTGAACTGTCGCGCACCGAATTAAAATAAAGGTTTTGCAGGATGCGGAACATCCAACTGTCCAGGCGCGTCGCAGGATCGAACTGGTCCAAAGACCGAATAGCCCGTTCGCACGTCGTTTGGACCAGGTCGTCCGCCTGATCCGGATTCCGGCATAGTCTCAACGCGAAACTTCTCAGCTTCGGAAGTAATCGGATCATCTCCGTCTTCAGTTGATCATCAGGCAAAGAGTTCTCCGCGACCGCTCCTACGTCAATAACACGTGAAGAGACCTTTTGATCCCGGCTTTTTTTAGACTATGTTCGGGAAGAAGAGAGAGAACCTGGGTGTTGTGCCTACGAAACCAGGAATTCGCCTCGCAATTCCATCCAGACTGCAACCGGTTCAAAAGCCAATTGTTCATGAAACACGCCTGTCAGATCTCATTGCACGACCGCCTCTCTGCGATGTTCCGCGGTCTGTCGGGTGTTATGGCCGCGTCGATGGTGTTCTCTCTCGTCTTCTTTAGCCCCTTGATTGACACGAAGGACACTATCGCCGCGGCCGCACAATCCCGTTCCGACCGCTCAGAGCGAAGTGAGCGCCGGAGCGAACGACAAGCAGAGCGCCGGGCAGAACGGGCAGAGCGCCAAGCCGAACGGGCAGAGCGTCACAGTGAACAGCGCGCTGAGCGTGCTGAACGGCGAAGTGAACGCGCCGAGCGTCGGAGCGAAAGAGCTTCAAGTACATCCGCGAGTACTCCGGGATCGTCACAACCAGGTCCCGATGTAAATCCTGATAAAAACACCAATATATCAAAAGATATAAACAACAATTCCAGCCGCAACGCGAAATCAGGCAATCCTGCCTCACAAAAGCCAGCTTCAGGAACTCTGATTGGCAAGATCTTCGGTGAGCAGAGGTTCAGCGGAGACAGTGAGCCTTCCGGGGGCGCCTTGTCGGAACAGGAAGAACGGGAGGCTATTCAGAACGGGTGGCAATAGATCCAAAGAGCGGGATTGGATTTGACATTTTCTGGATGGCGGCTCTCGTGTCGGGGCCTGATTTTTTTTGGATGCGCAGTTTTACTGTCAGCATGTTCGTTGTTTCCCTATCAGGATTCAACGGCGATGGTCTCCTTGTCGGATGAACCAAGCCTGCCCCTTGCCGATAAATCCCTTGCAGACCTGAATCTGCAGACCGCACTGGAGAAATCCATGTCGGGCAAGTCCGTGCACTGGCAGAACCCCGACAGCGGTACGAGCGGTTCAGTCACGCCGCTCAAGACCTGGAAAACGGCAGAAGGGACCTTTTGCCGTGCCTATCGCGAGAATTTTCAGCTGATTTCCGGAAGAACCGTCAGCCGCGACGGCGTCGCATGCCGGACAGCGGACGCGATCTGGAAATCAACGTAAATCCTGACAATTGCTCAGGAAAGGTTCCGATCAAAAAGCGGAACATCTTTGCGTCGGAAAAAAATCACCAGGATCGCTCCGGCAGCCAGCCCCCCCAAATGCGCTATCCAGGCAACCTGACTGTCACCGGAAATCACCGCATTCACGACCTGATAGAGCACCCAGGCGCCCAGCAACCATTGCGCTGACAGACGCAGGGGTATTCTGCCGAATGCCAGAACCCATACTTTGACGCGTGGGTGCAGCATCAGATAGGCGGCCACGACACCTGAAACCGCACCCGACGCGCCGATCAACGGGACTTCGGAATTTACATCGAGGATCGCGTAGGCATAACCGCCAGCGGCAGCGCAAAGCAGATAGAAGATCAAGTATCGAACATGTCCCATGGCATCTTCGACATTGTCCCCGAACACCCACAGAAACAGCATGTTGCCGATCAGATGCATGAATCCGCCATGCAGAAAGGCGTAGGTAATCAGGGACATCCAGTCCGGTAGAACCTGCAGGTGAGGTGCAAGATCACGAATATCGAACAAAACGACAGGAATCAGCCCATAGGAAAGCGACGAGGCTCCCACGGCCTCGGTTTCTCCAGCCCCTTGAAAAAGAAAGAAAATCACCACATTCAATGCGATTATCGTCAGATTGACATATGGGAAGGGGACATGCTCCAGACGGTTGTGATCATGAAGCGGAATAAACATTTTGCCCCCTGCGTCCTGTGGTCAGTTCTAATACCGGATTAGCGGTTCTGACCCGGAACCCATAAAACGTCCTTTTCGCCCTTGTCGTTCAAGTGGCGCGAGGCAACGAAAAAAAAGTCCGACAACCGGTTCATGTAACGCACGGCTGATGGATTAACCTGCTCACGCGCGGCAAGCTCGACCATGAGACGCTCCGCGCGACGGGAGACCGTTCTTGCCAGATGCAAATGCGCGGCAGCTTTGCTTCCACCCGGCAGGACAAAGGATCGGAGAGGAGAAAGGCCGGCGTTCAGCTCATCGATCGCCTGTTCTATGGCTTCCACCTGAGCATCGGTGACACGAAGTGGTTCGTAACCAAGATCCTGGTCTGTCTCCGGCGTCGCGAGATCCGCTCCAAGATCGAAGAGGTCGTTCTGAATGCGGCTCAGAACGCCGTCGACCTCGGGTGCGGCTTCGCCTGTATGGAGCCTGACAAGACCGACGACCGCGTTGGTTTCGTCAACTGTCCCATAGGCATCGATCCTGAGGTCGTGTTTCGGACGCCGCTCACCCGACCCAAGAGCAGTGGTGCCGTCATCGCCTGTTTTCGTATAGATCTTGTTCAGAACAACCATTTGGCCTCATTCCAGTTCAGGGTCGGTTGAAATTCAGGATTTGGTCGCGGTTTGGCCGAGAACATCCGGTTCAAGAAGCAAATTCGCCCACACGACCTAGTAACCTGTTCCGAAAAAGTAGAGCCCGCCCATCACCAGGACAATAACCAAAAACTGCAATCCGACCCGCCAGCGCATTAGCAATTGGGATCGGTTGGATGGGCCGTTGCGAAACATGTTCCAGATACCGAGCAGCAGGACAATCGCAACCGCGGCCATGCCGACCGGAATGAGTATGTTGATGATCTCAGCCATTTTGTTTCCTTTTCAAACCGGACCGAAACCCGGTCGGATAGCGCGGCACGCACAATTTTCTATTCTTCTTTGTCTGCTGCCCATATGCAGAACCTGTCAAGGAGACTTGTCGGCAGCATCCGCTTTGCCACGGCCATGATGCTTGTCGGTACAGTTACATGATACCGCGCTTTGGGCCGTTTCGCCTCAACGGCATGAATCAGCCTTTTTACGACAGCTTCCGACGGCAACTTGAAAGGCCCGGGCTCACCCGCCTCCATGCGGATCCGTCTCTTTTCGTAAGTTCGCCGGTGCACCGAAGCTTTTAACCCTTCCTCACCGATCCAACGGTCGAAATTGGCAAGGGCATTTTCCGTAAATCGGGTGTCAATCGGGCCGGGCTCGATCAAGGTTACATGCAAGCCGGTACCTTTAAGTTCCTGCCGCAATGTATCTGAATAGGCCTCAAGAGCGAACTTCGACGCGGTATAGGCGCCGCGATACTTCAGAGCGACAAAGCCAAGAACCGACGAACACTGAACAATCCGCCCATTTTTGTTCTTGCGCATCGCTGGAATAAGCCGCCGCGTCAAATCGTGCCAACCGATGAAGTTGGCTTCAAACAGCGCCCGCAATGCGTCGGTCGGAGTGTCCTCAAGGGCACCGGGAACAGCATAGGCCCCATTGTTGAAAACCGCATCCAGCTTGCCGTCCGTCAATTGCAGGACGGTGTCGGCAGCGGCCCTGATGCTGTCTGCGTCTTCGTAATCCAGCCGGTAAGCTTCAAAGCCCTGTGCGGCAAGCCGGTCGACATCCTCTGACTTTCTGGCAGTTGCAAACACCCGCCAGTTTCGGCCACGCAAAATATGGGCGGCAGCCTGACCGATCCCGGACGAACATCCTGTAATCAAGATCGATCGGGGTTGCGGAAAATTCGCGGTTTGGTCAATCATTCAGGGCAATTCCAAAATAGAACAGGCATTAAAGAGGACGTGATTTCAACAATGTCTTCGCGTCCGCAAAGCTCTATCAGATTGGTTCCCCTGAAAGCAATTTCGGAACTGGCCCGGCAAACCCGGCTGCTTCCTTTATGAAGTGGGTTTTCATGCCAGGCATGCGGTCAACCATTCCAAGACCGAAATCCCGAACCGCACGCAGAATATCATTGTCGTTTGAGCACGTCCGTGACAACACCCATCTGGAACGTATCGAAACGGCGCCACCGCTGATATCGCTCGAGCACGTCATAGCCGCCAAGATCCTGCCCAAGCCGACGGGCATCAACCAGCACTTCCGCCAGCGCCGCCACATCCTTGAAGCCGAGATTGAGACCCTGTCCCGCAATCGGATGAATGCCATGTGCGGCATCACCAATCAGAGCAAAGCGCGGTTTTATGAAATCGCGCGCCAGTTTCAATCCAAGCGGAAAGGCCTTGCGCGGTCCGTCAAGTTCGAGTGTGCCAAGGTGATGGCCGAACCTGCGTTCCAGTTCCAGTTCGAAAGTGAAGTCATCCGAACGAACGAGCCTGTCGGCATCAGAGGTTTTTTCGGTCCAGACGAGGGAGGATCTGTTGCCCGGAAGCGGGAGGATCGCGAACGGCCCGGCAGGCAGGAAATGTTCCTCGGCCCGTCCATTGTGCGGCCGTTCATGCTTGACGGTCGTCACGATGCCGGACTGGCCATAATCCCAATTGACTGTGCGGATACCCGCCAGATCCCGGAGTTTCGAGCGCACGCCATCCGCAGCCACCAGCAACCGGCCTTTCAGCTCCGTCCCATCTTCCAGGATCAATTCGACACGATCCGGATGGGTCCGGAACGTATCGGCTGTTCCGGGTGCAAAAAACGAAACACCCAATGCCTTTGCCTCCTTGTAGAGGGCCGGCATCATCACGCCGTTCGGCATCATATGGGCGAACGGCTCTCCTTCCGTCGCCTGACCGTCAAACGTCAGAAAAACCGGCCGGACCGCATCCCGCAACTTGCTGTCGGTGACGATCATTTCATTGATCGGCTGGGCTTTATCTTCGATTTTCTGCCAGATCCCGAGCTGTGTCAGCATTCTGGAAGCAGCTGCCGCAATTGCCGACGCGCGCGGATCCTTATGTAATTCCTTCATTGGCTTCGGATCGACAACGGCGCATGTCAGTCCGGGATCGCCCTGTTTCAGAGCGACCGCCAGAGACAGGCCAACATAACCACCACCGGCAATCACGACATCAAACATGTCCGCGGTTTTGCGTGTCTTTGCCACTGTCATTCTCCTCGCCTTCGGTTTCCCTAAAGGCATCTTGACTTTAACGTCAGGTCCCGTCCAAGAGTGCATTCGCGTTTCTTTTTGAACCACGACCCATTGGCCGGATCAAACGGCCAATTCACCCGGCACACTATCTAACAGGGATCGAGCCGATGAACACGGCCATTGATAACCTTCTTCAAATACTTGACCTTGAACCGCTGGAACGCAACCTGTTCCGTGGTCGCAGTCCCCAGGTTGGCTGGCAGCGTGTGTTCGGAGGTCAGGTGATTGGCCAGGCACTTGTGGCTGCCTCTCGCACAGTTGTTGAAGACCGGCACATTCATTCGCTTCACGGCTACTTTCTGCGCCCTGGCGATCCGCAAGTTCCGATCATCTACGAAGTCGACCGGATCAGGGACGGTGGCAGCTTCACAACACGCCGGGTCGTCGCCATTCAGCATGGGGAGGCAATTTTCTCCATGTCCGCCTCATTTCAGGTTCACGAAAAAGGGCTGGAACATCAGGCCGAAATGCCGGACGTGCCGAAGCCGGAAGACCTGCCGAGCGAGCAGGAGTTGAAAGAAAAGTTCCTCTCAATGGCACCTGAAAACGTCCGCCGGTATTGGGAACGTGAACGGCCGATCGAAATGCGCCCGGTTGATATGACCCACTATTTCAGCAACAAACCATTGCCTGCGAAACAATATGTCTGGGTCCGAGCTACCGGCAGACTTCCCGATGACGAGCGCATCCATCAATGCGTTCTTGCCTACGCGTCGGACATGACATTGCTGGACACATCGCTGTTTCCGCATGGGACGTCGGTCTTCAGCCCGAAAATCCAGGCTGCCAGCCTTGATCATGCAATGTGGTTCCACCATTCGTTTCGAGCTGACGAATGGCTGCTTTATTCAACCGACAGCGTCTCATCTTCCGGTTCACGCGGCATGAACAGGGGCTCCTTGTTCACCATGGACGGAAAGTTGATTGCGTCCACCGCACAGGAAGGTCTGATCCGGCTGCGCAAGAAAGATTGAATCGCCTTGCACGGCCGGTCAGATCAGCGGATCGGACTGGTAAAACCGGAAATTGCCAGCGGATTGTCCGTCATCACCTTCTGGTCGGGTGTGTCTGGCAGCAACGCGCCTGAGAACGCTTCGAACATTTTGCGAACGAAGCCTTCCGGCAGGTCTTTTGTGATGAACACCATGCGCGTGCGATGGTCATCATCCGGCCAGGCTTCAAGCGAGACAGGGGGATGAAACACATGCTGGACACCGTGAATCACCACAGGATGGTCCGGATCCTCGGCCAGCTGGACAATACCTTTCACCCGCAACAGTTTTGGCCCGTGCGCGGAACGCAACAGATCCAGAAACATCTCCAGCGCAGACATTGAAACCGGTCGATCGGTCGCCAATGTGAATGCGCGGATTGTTTCACTGTGCCGGTTCACATCATGATCATGGCCGTGGCCATGCGAGTGATCATGCCCATGGCTGTGCCCGTGCCCGTGCCCGTGCCCGTGATCATTGTGGTGGTGGTGATCGTGCGATGAGACTTCATAAGCTTCAGCATTCAACCAGGCAGCAACATCCGGAATCTTGCTTTTCGGATCATAAAGACCGGTATTGAAAAGAGCATCCGGAGCAGCTTCATCGTCCTGAGCATTGAGACGAACCGCACCTGGATTGAGCAACGCAAGCCTCTGCTTCAAAACCTCAAAGCTGGATGCCTCATCCTCCGACACGACAAGATCCGTCTTGGTGAAAACGAGGCGATCGGCAACGGCCGCCTGCTTGCGTGCCTCTTCATGGTTGTCCAGCGTGGAAAGCCCGTTGATCGCATCGACCAGCGTGATCACGCTTTCCAGCCGGTAGCGCATGACGAGATAAGGATGCAGCATGACCGTATGCAGGATCGGGGCAGGGTCGGCAAGACCGGTGGTTTCGATAACCACTCTGTTCAATCGATCCATCCGGCCGTTGTCGAGACGGCGCAACAGGTTTTCCAGGGTCGTTACCAGGTCGCCCCGGATCGTGCAGCACAGGCATCCGGAAGAAAGTTCCACGATCCCGTCACCCGCCTGATCCACGAAAAGGTGGTCAAGCCCGATTTCACCGAACTCGTTGATGATTACCGCGGTATCCGCCATGGCCGGATCCTGCAGGATCTTGTTCAGCAAAGTCGTCTTGCCGGAGCCCAGGAATCCTGTCAGTACAGACAGCGGAATAGGGGGTTTCGGCTCTTTGCGGCGCGGCTCACCGGTCTCCGATGGAGAAGCCATGACGATAGTCTCCTGAACAGCCGCAACAGTCGACGATTTCTTCCGTTACACCGGAATAGATCGGCATAAACGCTCAGCGGCAAAATACGAACAGCACCGCTAGCATTGTTTTCAGGAGATGGTCAAAGGGATAGAAGCCGGCAAGGCATCAACTTGCATTCAAAACCGGTTCTTCAGCGATATCGACGTCCCGATTGTTTGAGAAAGTCTGTTCTTCAGCTTCGTCTGAAGAAAGGTCCATCGGTGTCAGGTCCTGGACAAGGTCCGTGGCAGCTTCCTCGGTTTCCGGACTTTCCTCATCCTCCGCATCGACCACCATCCGCACTGCTTCGGCTGCTTTTCTGAGCATCGCGATGACCTCTTCAACGTCGGCCCCGTCTTCCAGCTGGTTGGCGGAAAGTTCC
>NZ_JAILWL010000008.1 GCF_025698965.1 Roseibium sp. | reverse complement strand
AAATCGCTCCGAAGCTGAAAGAAGCCGGCTACGTGCCGCTCGCTCAGTCTCACCTGCCGTGGATCTTCACCGAGAACTTCAAGTCCCGTCATAACCTGCAGTTTGCAACCAACAACAACGGTTACGATGGGGCCAAGGACACCACGCTGGTTTTCGGTGAGCCGATCAAGAACCACTTCACCGCCGTCAAAGGCTGGCTGGACGATGGCCTGTTCGGTTATTACGGCACCGGCTGGGGCGACAACCAGACACCGTTCAACGAAGGCAAGGTTGCCATGTGGCTCGGTTCCTCGGGGTCTTTCGGCGGCATCTCCAAGACCGTTGAGTTCCCGTTCTCCGCGACCTACCTGCCTTACTGGGACGCTGTTGACGGCGCAGGCACCGGCACCTTCATCGGTGGTGCGGCCCTGTTCTCCATGGCCGGCAAGCCGGACGAAGAAAACAAGTGTGTGGCTTCTTTCTTCGAATACCTGACATCTCCGGAAGTGCAGTACATGTGGCACAAGGAAACCGGTTATGTGCCGATCACCAATGCTGCTTACGAAGTGGCCAAGAAAGACGGCTACTATGAAAGCACTCCGGCTGCCGAAGTCGGCATCAAGCAGCTGACCCTGCCGGGTGGTGAATGGACCAAAGGTTACCGCATGGGCTTCTACGTCCAGATTCGCGACGTCATGAACCGCGAATACGGTAAGATCATGTCTGGTGAAACCTCCGTTGAAGATGCCTTCGCAACCATTGAAGCGGACGGCAACAAGCTTCTGGAGCGTTTCTCAAAGACCACCAGCAACTAAGCTGACTTTCTAAAACGGGGGCGCAACGCGTCCCCGTTTCCTTGAAGATTGAGCGGACTGACCGGTTTACTGGCAGTCCGCTTTCCCGGTTCCGGTGGTCGAGAAACGCAATAATGAAAAAAGTTCAGTTTCAGTCCCGGTGGCTACCCTACCTGCTGCTCCTTCCGCAGCTTGCCATCGTGACAATCTTCTTCCTTTGGCCTGCGGCGGAAGCCGTCCGGTCCTCCTTCTACCTGGAAGACCCGTTCGGTTTCGGCTCGACCTTTGTCGGTCTGGACAATTTCACCGACACGGTGACCTCGACCGACTACGGTCGCGTGGCGCGCTTTACCGCTGTCTTCACCTTCTTCGTGACCTTCCTGTCACTGGGGATCGCCCTGCTTTTGGCCGTCAAGGCCGACAAGGTCCTGCGGGGAGCCTCCAGCTACAAGACGCTGCTGATGTGGGTCTACGCGGTCGCACCCCCGGTTGCCGGTCTGATCGGTGTCCTTCTGTTCGATCAGCATGTCGGTCCGATTGTTGATTTTTTCGCCATGTTCGGCTGGAAAATGCAAATCGGCGTGGACTACTTTGACACCAGTTTCGCGATGATCGTGACCTCGGTCTGGAAGCAGATCCCGGTCAACTTCATCTTTTTCCTTTCCGGCCTGCAGGGTATTTCAAAGTCGGTTCAGGAAGCTGCCAGCATCGATTGCCGTTCCGGACTGCGCCGATTCTGGACCGTGACGTTCCCGCTGCTGGCTCCCACAGGCTTCTTCCTGCTGATCATCAACATCACCTACGCCTTCTTCGACACGTTCGGTATCGTCGACGTGATCGTGAAGAACGAGCCGGGCAACAACCCCGTGACGCTTGTCTACAAGGTCTATCTCGACGGCTTCCGCGGCAACGATCTCGGCGGGTCTTCGGCACAGTCGGTCATTCTGATGGCGATGGTGTTCATTCTGACAATCATTCAGTTCCGCCTTATCGAGCGGCGCGTGCACTACACGTAAGGAGGCGGTGATGAAAAAAATTCAGATCTGGGATCATGTCATCCTGCTAGCCGGCGTATTCTTCATGGTGACACCGGTCGTGCTGACCTTGATGACCAGCACCCACGACGCCATCACGGTCTACAAGGAAGGCGTACAGTTTCTTCCGGGCGGCAAGTTTCTTGAAAAC
Source organism: Roseibium sp. (assembly GCF_025698965.1). GTDB lineage: Bacteria > Pseudomonadota > Alphaproteobacteria > Rhizobiales > Stappiaceae > Roseibium. Next base: position 33,265 of record NZ_JAILWL010000008.1, on the reverse strand, counting down.
TACGAAACCGTTCTGTTTCAGGCAGGCGGCTTTACCAAGGAAGTCGATGGTTTCGTCATGTTGAAAAACTCGATGATCCTGGGCTTTGGCTTCGCCATCGGCAAGATCATCATTTCGATGCTGGCAGCATACGCAATTGTCTATTTCCGTTTCCCTATGGCATCGCTGTGTTTCTGGGTGATTTTTGCAACGCTGCTGCTGCCGCTTGAAGTGCGCATTTTGCCGTCTTACGAAATCGTGCAGTCGCTTGGCATGGTGAACACCTATTCGGGTCTGATCGTGCCGCTGATCGCATCCGCCACCGGCACCTTCTTCTTCCGGCAGTTCTTTATGTCTGTTCCCGAAGAGCTCCTGGAAGCGGCGCGTATTGATGGTGCGGGTCCCTGGAAATTCTTCAAGGATATCCTGGTGCCGCTGTCCCAGACAATGATCGCGGCCATCTTCATCATCATGTTTGTTTACGGTTGGAACCAGTATCTCTGGCCGACCCTGATCACCACCGACGAAAGTCTGTTCACTCTGGTCCGCGGCATCAAGCAGATCCTGCAGGTCTGGGTGGGTGCGCAGATCCCGGCATTCAACGAAGCCATGGCGCTGGCCATTCTCGCCATTGTGCCGCCGGTTCTCATCGTGGTGGTCTTCCAAAGCTGGTTTGTTAAAGGGCTCGTCGAGAGCGATAAGTGAGGTTTTAAATGGCAACGATTACTCTCGACACCGTCCGAAAGGTGTATGCAGGCAATGTGGAGGCGGTCAAAGGCGTCTCCATCGATATTGCCGACGGCGAATTCATTGTTCTGGTCGGCCCGTCCGGCTGTGGTAAGTCAACCCTGTTGCGCATGGTCGCAGGCCTGGAAGACATCACCACCGGCGAAGTCAAGATCGGCGATCGCATGGTGAACAATGTCGATCCGGCAGACCGGGACATCGCCATGGTGTTCCAGAACTATGCGCTTTACCCGCATATGACGGTCTACAACAATCTGGCATATGGCCTCAAAAACCGGGGCATGGCCAAAGACGAGATCGACCGGCGTGTAAAGGAAGCGGCGCGCATTCTGGAAATCGGCGAATATCTCGACCGCAAGCCGAGAGCTCTCTCGGGTGGTCAGCGCCAGCGTGTTGCCATGGGCCGGGCGATTGTCCGCGAACCGGCGGCCTTCCTTTTCGATGAACCGCTGTCCAATCTGGATGCCAAACTGCGCGTTCAAATGCGTGTTGAAATCAAGCGACTTCAGCAGTCGCTCGGTACCACCAGCGTTTATGTGACCCACGATCAGCTGGAAGCCATGACCCTGGCGGACCGCCTGGTGGTCCTGAACGGTGGTAATATCGAGCAGATCGGTGCGCCGATCGATGTCTATGACAAGCCTGCCTCCACCTTCGTGGCAAGCTTTATCGGTTCGCCGGCAATGAACCTTTTGAACGTAAAGACGAATGGCAGCGGCCTTGCTCTGGAAGCGGGCGAAGGTCTGTCTGGTGCCAACACAATGGGCAGAGACAGCTATATCGTCGGTATCCGGCCGGAGCATCTGGAAGTCGTCGACAGTCCGCCATCGGACGATGGCATCGCTTTGGAAGTCAATGTCGACGTTCTTGAGCCGGTCGGCGCCGAGAGCTACGTCTACGCGAGCTTCCCGAACGGTGGCCAGGAAATCGTGATCAGGGTTTCCAGCCATGCGCATCACGAGCCGGGTGAAAAAATGTATCTCAAGGCGGCAGCCGAGAACGTGCATTTCTTTGATGCCGACACCGGTCGCCGGGTCGACTGAGGCCGGGACACGGAATAGGGACGGGCGGCGAACGAGGGTGCTGCCCACCCCTGGACAGCCACTCCGGGAAACCGGGGTGGCTTTTTTGTGGCTTTAAGGAAGTCTCCTGACAGTGCTTGTCAGGAAGTGACATCAAGTGGACTAGGACTGTGAGGACCACTCTGGCACACCAAAGGCAACCGCTGAATATGCACGAGGGATTGCACTGATGGAGCCATTTAAAAACAACATCTCACCCGACCTTGTGCAAAATCTTGGCTGCCTTCTGGGGCGTCACCTGCCTGATTTTGATCGGGCAGCGTATGAGGCCGCGATCCTGTCGAAGTTGCATGATCTTGAACTGAAACAAAGGGCCAGGCTGATTGCCGATGAAACCGGCAGGGCTCTACCCGAAGCGCTTCCCGAAAAGTTTCGAATTCTCCTCGCCATTCTGCACCCGGTTGAAAATGAAGGTGTCGACCGGGCAAGCGATGGTCAAGGTATTCGCGGTTGGGGCATGATGCCGTTGGGAATGGTCGTCACAGACTACGGTCTTGGGGATTTTGACAGTTCTTTTGCGCTTCTGAAGGAAATGACCAAGCGGGCGACCGCAGAGTTCGAAGTCAGACCGTTTCTGGCCAAAGATCAGTCCCGCGCCCTTGAGATCATGGCTCCCTGGGTGAACGACCCGAGCGTTCATGTCCGACGTCTGGTGTCCGAAGGTACGCGGCCGCGCTTGCCCTGGGGCATGCGTTTGAACCAATTGGTCGAAGACCCGACCCCGACCCTGCCGCTTCTGGAAGCGTTGAAGGACGATCCTGAAGAATATGTGCGCCGGTCTGTTGCCAATCACCTGAACGACATCGCCAAGGATCATCCGGACCTGGTTGCCGAAATTGCCGCGCGATGGCTGAAAGGGGCGGACAAACCTCGCGAAAAACTGGTGCGTCATGCCTGTCGGTCCTTGATCAAGCAGGGACATAAGGCAACTCTGGAAGCCTTCGGCCTCAAACCGCCCGAAATCGCCGTCGCCGGGCCGGAAGTGACGACCAGGACGGTTACCTATGGCAGCTCCGTGGCCTTTCAGGTCGAAATTCGATCAAAAAGCCCACAGCCTCAGGATCTGGTGATCGACTATCTGGTTCACTTCAAGAAGGCGAACGGGTCTTTGTCGCCCAAGGTCTTTAAATGGACCAAGGTGAAGCTGGCGCCCGGACAGACCCTGTCGCTGTCGCGCGAGCATGCTATCAGGCCGATCACGACCCGGGTCTACTACGGAGGCACACAGGCAATCGGCCTCAGGATCAACGGGCAGGACTTTGGGTATTCGAAATTTGAGCTGGTGATGACCGGCAACTAGCCGGCAGCAAGTTCGACATGGGAGCTGCGCCAGACTGTGCAAGGTGCCCTGAAGGAACATGAACTAGACGGTGAACTTGCATCGCGCTCAATGATTGGCGCCGGCCTGAAAATGTGCTTCCCAACCTCTCTGATCCTGGCTTGGAAAGTCTCCGCAATTTTACTTAAATGCAACAATGATAGGTATCAGAGTTTTATCTGAACTTCCTTTGGTTGCGTAGGAAGTTACGTTAGGTTAGCATTAAAAATTGGGGGGAGAGTTTTTTCAGAATTTGAGTAATAAAAATGCTATTTCTCAGATCGCTGGCTCGCCTGACAGAGCCGTATATTGTTTGGTTTAAATGGCCTTTCGTTCTGGCGTTGGCAATCGTCGTGGGCAACCGCGGCAATTTGAGAGCCAACAACCTGATCGACACCGAAACAGACCCGCCTTCGCCGCCGACACCGGACACGGATATCGTCGGCGCGCGAACCGTGGCAGGCAGCCATAACGATCTCGGCAGGCCGTGGATGGGCATGGCAAATTCCCGGTTCGGCCGAAACGTTCCATTGAAATCTGCCTTTGGCGAGCGGGAAGACGACAGGTTGATGGTCCCGTCGCCAAGGCTCATTTCCAACCGCCTGCTTGCGCGCAAGGAATTCACGCCGGTACCGCATCTCAACGTTCTTGCGGCGGCATGGATCCAGTTCATGGTTCATGACTGGCTCAGTCACGGCAAGAACGACAAGGACGCCGAACCCTTCAAGATACCGTTGCCCGAAGGCGACGATTGGCCAGACGGCAAAATGGAGGTTCTCAGAACCCGGCGCGCGCCTGAAGGTCCGTCAGACAAGAACCGGCCCGATGCTTTCATAAACACCGAAACCCACTGGTGGGACGGATCCCAGATTTATGGTTCGTCCGAACAGCGTCTGGAAGCGGTGCGGAAAGGCACAGGCAAGGACATCCTGCCGGATGGAAAACTCGCGCTGACCAAACAGGGTTTGCTGCCGATCGACAAGGCGTCAGGCGTGCCCAACCTGGAACTTAGTGGTGTCAATGGCAACTGGTGGGTTGGCCTGTCCGTCCTGCACACCCTGTTCACGCGTGAGCACAACACGATTGTCGACCGCTTGAAACTGGATCATCCGGACAAGGACGGCGCCTGGCTGTTCGACAAGGCAAGACTGGTCGTTTCAGCGCTTCTCGCCAAGATCCATACTGTCGAATGGACACCGGCCCTTATGGACAGTCCCGTTGGCCGGATGGCCATGCGCGGAAATTACTGGGGTCTGATGGGGGAGCGCTATTACAATACTTTCGGCCGTTTGTCCGACAGTGAAGTGGTCAGCGGCATCCCCGGTTCGCCTCAGGACCATCATGGTGCGCCCTATGCCATGACCGAGGAATTCACCGCCGTTTACAGGCTGCATTCGCTCATGCCGGACCAATTCTCGTTCCGGCAGGCAAGCGATGACGTCGGAATTCTCGACACGGACCTGGCGGGTGTCAGTCAGGGCAAGGTGAGCGGTCTTTATAAAAAAGTGCCGTTTGACGATGTGGTCTATTCTCTCGCCACCGAACATCCCGGCGCGCTTGCCCTGCATAACTTTCCCGAAGGTTTGCGCAATCTGACCAAGGAAAACGGGCGCCACGTGGATCTTGCGGCAATTGATATCCTGCGTGACCGGGAGCGGGGGGTCCCGCGATTTGCCGAATTCCGCCGGCAACTCGGCATGAAGGTGCCGGAAACCTTTGCGGACATCACCTCCAACGAGACTTGGCAGAAGGAACTGGAGGAAGTTTACGGTGGCAAGGTCGAAGACGTTGACCTTCTCGTTGGCTGCCTGGCTGAATCCACCTCTGATCGCGGTCAGCCGCCAAGGTTCGGGTTCTCCGACACGGCCTTCCGTATCTTCATTCTCATGGCTTCACGCCGGTTGAAGTCGGACAGGTTTTTCACCGATGATTTTCGGCCGGAAATCTACACGGAAGCCGGTTTCCGTTGGGTGCAGGACAACACCCTCACTTCGGTGCTGACGCGGCATTGTCCGGCCTTGGCACCTGCATTTGCCGATGCGCGCAACGCCTTCTTTCCCTGGAGACGGGGGCAATGAGGTCGCTGAGAATTCCGGGCTTGATCGATCTGATCAGCGTGTCGGATCCAGCCCTGGTACGCAGCCTTGCGGACAATCCGGATCTGGATCGCCGCAACGAAGGTGGTCCTCTTCTTGTTCGAATGATCCGACGGCGACTGGCGCAGACGCTGAAGACGCCGGAGGGGGCGTTGCCAAGCAACCTGCCAAGAGGCAGTGGTGAGCGGAGCACGATGCGCAAGGATCTGGTCGAGCGTTTGAAAGATCCGGATCTGGACGCGGCGTTGAACGGCGCGGTCGAGCAATGCGCAACTTTTGTCGAGAAGGGCGAGGGAGACCCCGGTCTCCTGGCGCAAACGTTGTTCGGAAGAATTTTCGTTGCCGACTTTGCGGCAGACATCCAGACCTGGGAAGCTGCGAAGACCATAAACCAATCTCTCGGGACACCGTCGTTCAGAAGTCTGTTTTCGCGATTGACCGGCAAGCTGGATCAGGCGCAACGGGTGCTGTCGCGTGCCATGGCAGGTGACCGCAGTGGGGTACATGCGATCAGCGTTGCCGTTCACAATTTCGCCGAAACGCTTGAAACGATGCGCACGCTCGACCGGTCGACCCCGGCAGAGCAGGTTGTCGCGGTGGCATTGGTTGTCCCGGATCGGGTCGTGCGGCAGGGTGCGTCGATTGCCGAGACCCTGGCAGGACGCGTCCGACCGGGAACGCTTGTCATCCTGAACGTAGCGGAAGCACAGCTGCGCAGTCCGGATCCGTCGATCGGTTTTCTCCGAGATGCCTGGAGCGGGTGTCCGGCTCATGCATTTGTCCCTCACATGATCACCCGGATCTGGATCGCAGCAGGAGGGAAATCGTGACCGACCCGATTTTCCAGCCCCTGCATTTCCGGAACCTGACTGTGAAAAACCGCGTGTTCCGGTCCAATATATCGGGTCGGTTTGACAATGAAGACGGCTCTCTTTCTCAGACGCGGATCAATTGGGAATGTAAGTTCGCAAGAGGAGGTGTTGGCGCCATCATCTCCTCCTACGTGCCCGTTCGGCTCGATGGACGCATCATTGCGGGATACGCGACAATTCACCGGGACGACTTCATTCCCCTATGGGCGAAACTGGGGGAGGCCGTGCGGGCAAATGGAGCCAAATACATCCTTCAGCTCAGCCATTCCGGCAGACAGATGGATCTGCCTGGAATACACAATCAGCTTCGGCGCACGCCTTCTGCGACATCCAGAGCGGAGCCACTGCACGGTTTTCTGACAGAGGCGATGTCGACGGGAGAAGTGCGCCGCATGGTGCGCGACTTTGCGCGCGCTGCCTGGCGAGCCCGGGAAGCAGGACTTGACGGTATCGAATTGCACGCGGCCAACGGCTATCTTTTCACTCAGTTCCTGTCTTCGGCAATCAATGATCGCTCGGACTGCTATGGTGGGTCCCTGCGCAACCGTGCCCGATTTCTTCTCGAGGTAATTGCAGCCATCCGCGACACGGTTGGCTCAGATTTTCACCTGCAGGTGAAACTGTCGGCGACCGATCACAACAATGTCCTGCCTTGGGAATCCAAGGGCAACACGCTGGCTGACACCATACAGGTGGCGCAATGGTGCGAAGCCCTTGGAGCAGATGCGCTTCACGTTTCAACCGGCAGTCTTTTTCCGCACCCGCTGAACCCACCGGGAGACCTGCCGCTGGAAATTCTGGCGGTAACCTATGACGCCATGATTTCAAGTGGCATTCACGGGTTCCGGAATTTCCTGATGTTCCGCTATCCCTCCTTGAGACCGATATTCCGCTGGATGTGGTTCCGTATGAAGAAAGGCCGCCCGGTCGAGGGAGTTGGTCTGGATGAAGCGCGCGCAATCCGGAACGCAGTCTCCATCCCCGTAATTTCAACGGGAGGGTATCAGAACGCGTCCTTCATACGCGGTGCCATGGAACGGGGTGAGCTGGACGCCGTCTCCATTGCGCGCTCGCTTGTTGCCAACAACGACCTTGTCAAGCAATGGGCCGGCGGGGCAGATGTGCCCGAACGGCCTTGCACCTATTGCAACAAATGCCTCGTCAATGCGCCCAAAAATCCGATGGGCTGTTATGAAGAAGCCCGTTTTCCATCTCGCAAAGCAATGATCGATGAATTGATGTCGATCTATTCGACCCGCGCTGACCTCAAAATTCCGGAGGTGCAGCAATGAGTTACCCAACGGCTGTCGAAGCTGAACTCGCCCGTCGCCGCCGGTCGCCCCTGGGGCGCATCGTGAGGCTGCTGATCCTGCTTTGGGGTGTCGTGTTCCTGTTGGCGATCATTCTGTTGGCCACTGTCGCCGGCCGGTTCATGTCGTCCGGTCCGACGGTCTACGCGGACATAGACGATCATTTTCGCTTTGGTTCGATCGGGGCGGAAACGGCGTCAGGTTTGCCTTATCGGGTCTGGAAGGCTTTGCCCTTCCTGTTTCCAGAGCATTTCGATGGCCGCAAGGACTATTCGACTTTCGGATTTCTTTATGAAGACGACCGCGATCTGCCGATTGGGATCAGCGAGCGCACACAGCAGGGTGTGGATCTTGTCTGGTTCAATTGCGCGGTATGTCACACGGGGCGATACAGGCTGGAGGAGCGCGGCGACCCGCACCTGGCGTCAGGAATGCCCGCCAACACGCTGGATCTCGGCAAATTCACACAAATGGTCATTGATGTTTCTGGTGATCCGAAACTTGCACCCGAGCCATTGATGGCGGCGATGGAGGAAGCAGGGGTCGGGCTCGACCCGCTGGACAAGATAATCTGGCGCTTTGCCGTTTTCCCCAGGCTCAGGGAAGGATTGCTGGACCGGGCCGCTCGCCTTCGCCCCCTGCTTGCACGTCAGCCGGACTGGAACCCCGGCCGTGTGGACACGTTCAATCCATATAAGGTTCTTGAATTTGACATTGCCGCAAGCGAACTCGATGAAACGGAAGTCGTGGGTGCCTCGGATTTTCCCTCAATTTTCCTGCAAGGTCCGCGCGAGGGAATGCAACTGCATTGGGACGGCAACAACGACAGTCTTGCCGAACGCAATCTGTCGGCCGCTCTTGGCGCCGGCGTCACGCCTGAAACAGTAGACCACGCCAGTATTGAGCGGGTCGCAGCCTGGTTGTCCGATTTCGAACCACCGGCAAGCCCTCACCGGCCGGACCCCGAAGCGGTCGTCCGTGGGCGTGAGCTCTATATGGACAAATGCGCTGCCTGCCACGGCTATCAGGGGAGTGAAGGTTATGTCTTCGAGGGGGCGAAGCTTGGAACCGTCGAGCTGATCGGTGAAATCGGCACCGACCCGGCCCGATTGGACAGCTACACGAAGGCTTTTTCCGATCTGCAGAAAGAAAAGCTGTTTGCAGGCACACCACATGCCTTCCGCAGGTTCCGCAAAACTGATGGCTATGCCAATGCACCGTTGGACGGTCTTTGGCTGAGAGGACCCTATCTACACAACGGTTCTGTTCCGACACTCGCGGACCTTCTCGAAGCACCGGAAAACCGGCCGGCCACCTTTTTGCGGGGTGGCGATGTCATTGACGGCAATGGCGGTTTTGTCTCGCCTGCCTGTGAGCCCGACATGCCGAATTGTTTCGATACCAGATTGCCCGGCAATTCGAATTCTGGGCACGTCTATGGTGTCGGTCTCGACGCGACCGCCAAGGCGGACCTGCTGGCCTATCTCCTCACATTCTGAACATTGGAGCTGACATGAATTCCCTCTCCATCGGATCAACCAAGGCCCAGGCCAAAACGCTCATCTCCCGTCACCGGAGAATCTTCGGTCTCGCGCTTGCTCTGCAGATCGTCATAGGCGCTTTGTTTCTGCTTCTGCCAAGCTTTTCACTCAGCGTGGTTGGACTACCGACCACCATGGGACCGCAATGGCCCTCGATCTGGGGGGCGACGCTGATTTTCGTGACGGTGATGCAAGTCCCCGGTGCCCTCGATCCGATCAATCAGCGTTACGCCAATGTCGTCGCAGTTCTCGGACGCTTGCTGATGGTCATCACCTTTCTGTCTTTCGGCGGCCCATTTGTGGTTTTCGCGCTGTTCGACCTGGTATTTGGCGCGCTGATTTATGTGGGGTTCCGCCGGGCGGTGATCGCCGAACTTCAGAGCCGGCCTTAAGTTGAATTAGGAAAGCCGTTTCAACCGCAGCATTCCTACAATTCCGAGCGCCGGGCCGATGGCCATGATCACGAAGACGCCCGGCCAGCTGATCCAGTCGGCTGCAAGGGGTGTCAGCTGTACTGTGAAGAAGGTCAGGGCGAAGCCGAGGGCGGTCTGGAACGTCATCAGGCTGCCGGCCTGATCGGGGGGTGAATTGTCGGCGACGAGTGCCGAAAACTGGGCCGAGTCCGGCAGAATGGCCGCGCCCCAGACGAGCACGCATAGGGTCGTCAACCAGGCCGGGCCGCCAAAGGTAAGTGCAGTGGCAATTGCGGCGCTGCCACTGACGGACATGGCCAGAATGGCAATATTGGCTTTGCCGACGCGGTCGGCCACAAAACCGGCAACGACACTGGCAACACCACCGGCGGCAATTGTCAAAAACGCAAACAGCCTGGATAGGGATAGAGCAGTGTCGGAAGACATCTGACCGGAGAATGACACTGTCAGCGCAACACCGATCCAGGCCCACATGGCATAAAGTTCCCACATGTGGCCAAGATAGCCGCAATATGCGTAACGGATTTTCCGGTTGGTCCAGGCTGTCAGAACCGCCTTCAGTTTCATGCGTGGGGCCCGGGCATGAAAGGGACCAAGGCCGGTGAAGAGGCATGCAACACCCCCAAGCGCCGAGGCAATGGAGGCGACGCTCAAGGCCCAGCGCCAGTCGGTTCCACCCAGAAGTGCCAGAAAATGCGGGGCGGCGGAGCCGAGTGTCAGAGCGCCGACAAGCGTGCCGACGAGAAGGCCGCGATCTTCCTTGCCCCATCCAACTGCAATCTTCATTCCGACGGGATAGACACCGGCGAGCAGTATGCCGGTGACGAAGCGGGCAAAAATCGAAACATCACCACCGGGTTCCACCACCAACAGGCTGGCATTGAAGAGAGCGGCAAGAATGGCGCAAGTGGCGAAGAAACGGCGCGGGTCGATCCGGTCCGCCAGTCCCAGTAGCGCGGAAGCAAGAGCTCCGGCGACGAAGCCGATCTGGACAGCACTGGAAAGTGCAGCCTGACGGAATTCGGAAATCTCGAATTCGCGCGTCAGGTCCGGCAGGATTGCCGCCGACATGAACCACAGGCTCATTCCAGCGACCTCGGCCAGCATCAGCAGCGAGAGCGACCGCCACTTACCGGAAAAGTCAGACAGCAAGACCAAGCTCTTTCTGAACTTTCTTTGTCAGTTTGCCTGCAATGATTTTGTAAGCCGCCTCGATATAGGCTTTCAGGTCTTCGTCGGAGAGCGCACCTTCTTCCTCCATCTGCACCCATTTGGCGCGGGCAAGATAGGGTGCCGGAATCAAGCCTTCCTGTTGGATGAGCAGGGAATAGGAGATGTCGGAGCATTTGAAGCTGAAACGTGGACGGTCGCCTTCTCCCCAGCCGGAGCAGATTGCAAAGATCTTGCCGCCAACCTTCCAGACGGAGGCATTGCCCCACTGAATCACATGAGTGGTCGCAGGCAATTGCTTGCAATAGGTATCAAAATCGTCGCGGGTCATCTGAAACTCGTGCCTGAAAAACAAGGGAGAAAAGGGGGAGCGCAACAGTGACGTTTCTTTTTCGATCCTGCAAGTCGAGGCTTGATCAAAAAAACATGTCACACATTTCCGCGTCAGTCCCTCTAACACTATAGATCGACAGAAAACGGGATCATGTAATGAAAGTCAGGGACATTTCTCCTCAGGACGTGAAGTCGGCCCAGTCCGGGGACAGGACGGCGCTGGAAGCTGTGCTGGTGGGAATTCAGGACCGGATCCACACTCTGGCAAGACGAATTCTGGTGAACCCGGAGGACGCGAATGAAGCCACACAGGAAATTCTGATCCAGATACTGACCAAGCTGTCGACCTTTCGCGGTGAAAGCGCCTTTTCGACCTGGGCCTATAGTGTCGCTGTTCGGTATCTGCTGTCCGCGAAAAGGATACGTGAGCGGGATATGGGTCTGACATTTGAAATATATGCGGCGGATCTGGAAACCGGTCTCGTCGCGGACCCGCCTGAGGCCCCGGACCAGGCACTTATGCTGAATGAGTTGCGGGTCTCCTGCACAATGGCAATGCTGCTTTGTCTGTCGATGGACCTGCGCCTTGCCTATGTGCTCGGTGATGTCCTGGAAATGGATCACGTTGAAGCATCGGAAGTCCTGGAGCTGACACCCGCCACTTACCGCAAGCGCTTGTCGCGTGCCCGCACCGAAGTGCATGGATTTACATCCCGTCATTGCGGGCTGATCAGCGACAAGGCGAAGTGCACCTGTGCAAAACGGCTTCCGGCAGCAATCGAAATGGGGCGCATCCGTCAAGGTTCGTTCCCCAATTCGATGGGATCACCACTCAGTTATCTGGACGCGAAACAGCAGATTGAAGCTGTCGTTGACGATCTCAAGACCTTCAAGCTGCAAGGGACAGTACCTCAGCATGAATGTCCGCAGGAGATCCGTTCGCAGTTGACTAGAATTCTGTCGCCAAACCTCTAGGCGCGGACCCGCCAGACCTCAATCCCTTTTAACCAGCTTGGCATCAAGCGGGACTGGCACCGCTTTGCCTGAGCAAATTCAGGAGACGAACTATGCGACGTCAAATTCACGCCCTTGCAGCGGCAAGCTTGATTGCCGTGTCAGTTTTTTCTCAACCCACATATGCGGAAGGAATTCAAAAAATGACACAAGACCAGCAGGATGTTCTCGCGCTCGTTCAGAAGATGACCAGCTCATTCGAAGCCGGAGATCTTGAAACGGTCATGCAGACCTACGAGCCCAATCAGACGATCATGTTTCAACCCGGGGAACCTGTGTCGGACCGTGACGCAGCCAGGGCGGCTTTCGAGCAGATTTCGGCTGTTTCACCGAAGTTTTCCTATTCCGGTCACGAAGTGATTGTGGAAGGTGACATTGCTGTTCATATCGCACCCTGGCAGATGACCGGCTCTGATCCGGAGGGCAACAAGATCGAGGGGCAAGGATTGTCCATCGCGGTGTTGCGCCGCCAGTCGGACGGCGCCTGGAAAATGGTCATTGACAACCCGCATGGCGGCGATCTGATGACAAACGCTTCAAACTGAAATCTGAACCAGGCTGCACAGACCCAGGTGCAGCCTGCCGCTTGTTGTCCTGGGGGCAACCGACCTTGAAGTTCTGCCGGGGGATTGGAGACTTCAGCGGGTTCTCAAGAAGAGATCGTTGCCAAAATGCGGTTTTCCCGAACGGGTTGAACACTGAAAGCCAGTGAAAGCGAAAGAAGGCCGTTGTCCATTCAATCCGCTTCTGGCGCCGAAGTTTTAGCGCTAATTGCTCATAATAAATGTGCTCCGGGAGGTCCGCCGGCCAAAACTCGTCATGGTAGGGAAACAGGTCGCGTCGGGGATCGTTCCAGGCACGCAGCTTGTCTTGAGTGGATGTGTTCAAGTCCTGAAGAGAATAAGGAAAGGGCATCTGCTTTTCCTCTCATATTTGATTTTGATGGAAGGCTTGATGCATAATTTCTCATAGATGGACGCTATTTGCATGTTTTCTAAGTGAAATTGAGATTTCAAAAATGAAACGAAATCTGGATTGGGAAAATTTGAGACTGTTTCTTGCCGTTGCGAAGGCAGGTGGTCTTGCTGGTGCCGCAGAAAAAACGGGTGTCAGCGCGGCAACGCTCGGTCGGCGGGTGTCGTCATTGGAAAGAAGCCTGAATGTCCGGCTGGTCGAACGGGAGGCGCGAGGCTATGTGCTGACCGCAGCGGGGCGAGAGCTGGTTCTTCAACTGGAAGGCATGGATCAGGCCGCCAGTTCGATTTCCACTTGGCGGGAGAGCGGCAGAACACGCCGCCGCGTCCGGATTTCGGCCGGAGATTGGACCACCCGATTGTTGATGGACAATATTGACGCGTTCTGGATGCCGGACGCGGCTTGGGTACCGGAGTTCCTGGCCGACCCGCACAATAGGGACGTCGCCCGGAGGCAGATCGATATCGGTATCCGAAGCCGACGCCCAAAGCAGGAATGGCTAGCAGGGCAGAAAATCGGCGTGGTCAGGTTTGCTGCCTATCAGGCGAGAAGCGTATCGGCCGATGGCGAGATCGGATGGATCGGGCTTGTTGAGGACGAAGCCCATTTTCCGACCGGACTTTGGCTCAAGGAAAATCACGGTGATGAGATTACCATCACAGTGAACAAGGCCTCCTTGGCCCTGTCGCTGGTGCGCAAAGGTCAGGTGCGCATGCTGCTGCCGATGTTTGTCGGCGAAGCATTTGAGGATCTTGTCCGTATTTCAGAGCCCATTGATCGCCTGCAGACGGAACGTTGGCTGGTAATGCACCAGGACGAACGCCACGAGCCGCTTGTGCGTCAGGCGGTTTCGGCGCTTGCCCGATTTCTGAAGCAGGATCCGCAACTAAAACACTTCTGAAACTGGAGTACCTGTGAACAAAGTCGGGAAAACCGTGCTGAAAACGGCCAGAAAGCCATCCTCCTTGAATCAATTTTAACAAGTCGCCATATTTAATACTGAATGGAGCCGAAAGGTTCCAGTTCGGATGCCTTTGTAAGGGTCCGGATGCAAGGTCGCTTCGACAAGGACTTTGAGGATGTCACGCATGTCAGCGTTTTCTAGCCCGTTTATGCTCGGGTTCGACGATATCGAGCGTGTGCTTGATCGCGTTTCCAAGGCTGCCAATGATGGTTATCCGCCCTATAATATTGAAAGACTGCCGAAAACCGACGGTCAGGGCGACATAATCCGGATCACTTTGGCAGTGGCTGGTTTCACAAGAGATCAGCTCGACGTCTCCGTTGAGGAGAGCCAATTGGTCATTCGCGGCAGACAGGTTGATGACAAATCCCGCCAGTATCTGCATCGCGGCATCGCCGCTCGGCAGTTCCAACGGGCGTTCGTCCTGGCTGAGGGGATCGAGATCCTCGGAGCCGACCTGAAAGATGGGCTCCTGTCCATCGATCTGGCACGCCCGGAACCGGAACGTGTCATAAGAAAAATAGAAATCTCCAGCGGCGAATAGACCCTCGTCGGCCAACAGATGGAGAATACTGATGCACGACCCAAATAGCCCGGCCTGGGCAGACCGCATACAACTGTCCGAATTCATGTCCGTCGATGAACTGACGGAACTTGGTACAGGCGATGTCGCTTATATCAAGGCAATCAAGGCAAGCGATCTTCGGGAGATGTTCCCGGAAGTTCCGCCCCTGCATGACAACATGACCCTCTATGCCCTGTTGAACGCAGACGGCACGCCTATCCTTCTGGCAGACAGTCGCGAGGCGGCTGTTGCCAACGCGTTCGAGGCGGATCTGGAAATGGCATCGCTGCATTAAGCGATACTCTCCTGACGTCCTGCCTTACAAAAAAACACCGGCCCTTTTGGCCGGTGTTTTTGTTTTAGGACAAAGCGGGCTCGCTGGACTTGGACAAGGACTTCTGGGTCTCTTGCCGGGTGTCCTTGGGTGTAGGAGCCGGAATGTCGGGGGAGCCGGTCGGTGGAACCTTGGGCGGTTTGCGCCAGGGTTCGCTCTTGTACCAGCCGACCACATAGGCGACCGCAATCAGTGCCGCAAAGCCGAACAGGTTTGACAGGATCTGCGGGATCCAGTCGCCGCGTCCCCAGACCATGTCGCGCAGCAGACCGGCGGCCTGGGCGATCACCAGACTTGCCATGAAGACGGCAAGCGACTGCTGGCCCACTTTCTGGACAATCCGGACGAACCAGCCCCACACGGCACCGTGCCCGAGCAGGCGCTTGCCGTGTTCTCCGGCCGCCACCCAGCCGAGATAGGCCAGTGCCAGGAAGTGGAGATAGCGGAAGAGGCCGAACTCGGTCTTCACCCAGAGCGGCCGGATGGATTCGCGCACTTCACGTGCCCAGACGAAATCCCAGTTATTTGCACCGTAGAACCGGAAATAGGCAAAGGGGATTGTGACGACAACAACCGCAATGCAGAAGACGACCAGTTTTCGGCTGACCGGCGGGGCCGGGATCCAGCCGCGCATGAAGGCAAATCCAGTGAAGAACAGCATTTGCCAGGCAAACGGATTGAAAAACCAGACCCGGTCTGACCACGGTTCTGCCGGCAGGTCCAGCCAACCGAACTGGGACGCCAGCCAGAGCCCGATTGAAACCGCGAAGGCACCAGGCACGGAATAACGGGCGACCAGCATGATCACGGGGATCAGTGCCAGGATAACCACATACATCGGCAGGATGTCGAAGTAGTTCGGCACCCAGGTCATTGTCATGATACCGGGCAGGGCAACCTTGGTATTGTCGAAAAGGTGCCAAAGGTTCAGCGACACCACGTAGTCCTGCGTAAGATCGCAGCAGCTGGTTAGGAAACCGCTTTCGTGGATCATCACCAGGACAACGGCAATCACCAGCAATTGGCCGATAAACGCCCAGTAGACCTGCCACATTCGGTGCAGGATACGGGCAGCTCCGATGCCCCAGCCATGACGATCGAAGATTTTGCCGAAGGCAATGGCTGACGCCATGCCGGAGCAGAAGACGAAAATCTCGGTCGCATCGGAAAACCCGAAACGGGCCGGGATCCAAAGGGTCCACCAGTTCCAGGGCACATGGGCGACATAGATGATAAACATGCCGATCCCGCGGAAGAAATCCAGTCGCGGGTCACGCGGGCGCTTCGCTTGAGTATGAACGTTCACGTCAAATCCAGGGTATTTCAATCAATGTTTCGAGCGGGGAAGGCTTTAGACCGAATTCGCCGCCCGGAGTTTTTCATCTTCCATCACCTGCTCGGCGCGTTGCATCTTATCGCAAACTTCAAGACGTTGCTCGGCAAACCGGTCAAGCGCACCGCGTTTGCGGCTGCGGCTCTTTATCAGGACTTCCGCTTCGGTCGAAAAGCCTGCACGCAAAGCCGCGTCGATAGTGATCCGCTCGAAGACGTCGCGTTGGGCGTGAGATCCGCCGACCATGTATAGATTGTCTCTGGACGACGTCAGCAATGTGAAGGCAGAGGCGAAGTTTCCTTTCCGGTACTGTTCCAGACCCAGACCGGTTGGCAATCCGGCTTCGGCAGTGATCCGGCCGATATCGGTCTCGTGTTTTGCACGTTCCTTCAAACCGGTGAGCAGCCGGTCAGCGCCCATGCGGCGACCGCCATTCAAAAGCGCCAGCAGATAATGCAGATCGGCAAAAACATTGCAGCCGTCCTCGGCACGTTTGTCGGAAAGCAGGGCGATTTCGTCCCAGCGGGAACCGACATCCACACCTTCAAGCTCCAGCCGTACCAGCAGCGAAGCGGCATTCGAGATGTCGCGATAGTCGTCGGTCTTGTCCTTGCGGATATCGGCATCGTAAAGCGCAAGCGCCTTGTCGGCCTGGCCCTGATCCAGATACATCAGCGCAAGGTGCCACCACACGTGATAGCCGAAATTGTTGCAGTGAGCCCAACCGTCCGGATGATTTTCCAGCCAGCCGGCCCCTTCTTCGGACCGTCCGGTCATGTCATGCACATGGGCAACCGCATGAAGTCCCCAGGCATCGTCACGGGCGAATTCCAGACCACGGCGGCCTGAAGCTTCCGCTTGCCTGTAGTCCCCTGTCTCTTCCAGCGAAAACGCTCTGCAGCCGAGGAGGTAGCCATAGGCAGGATGCGCTTCTCCAAACGCGGGATAGATGCGCTCGATGGACTGGTACATTCCGGCCGAGTCGCCGAGCACGAAGCGGATGGCATGGACAAGTTTCATGATCAGCGCATCTTCAGGCACTTTCACAAGCATTGCGTCTAGAATGTCGGCAGACCTTGTCGGAAATCCTTGCAGCCAGGCTCCCAATGCGTCGAGAACAGCGGTCTCCCGATCGGTGATCGGCGTGTGTTCTGCTGAGGTTCGGGCAATGGACAGGCACTCTCGAGCGGTGGCGTTGAGTTCCTTGCGTCCTAGCAAGAGGCAGAACAGGCCACGTGCCGCGTGACCAAGCGCGAAGTCGGGTGCAAGATGCAGGCAGGTTTCCAGATGCGTCGGCGTTTCTTTGCCGTGGGCCAGAAAGGCCTGTACGGTTGCGTTCCACGACGCAAGGGCGTCCTTGTCTGTCAGCGTAAGGTCAAATCCGAATTGGTCACTAAGACGCATGTCAGGCCTTCATGGTTTCAAAGCTGTGCCTCCCGAACCGATCGAAAATCGATCAAGGAGCCATCCAGCTGAATGCAAAGTCACTGCCTAAATTCCGCACGCTTCACATGAACTGCAAAACACAAAAAGGTGTTGGCATTGTGTAGGCCACAAAATGACACTTTCATTGCGAAATTATGGCCACTGATGCGAGGGTGGAATTGAAACTATCGGCAGCCTGCTTTCGTCGAGCAGGGCGCTGCCTCAGGGATGACAATTCATGGCGTTGACCGTTCAAAGATCGCAAGCAACCGTTGTCGGAATTGCCGCTTGCCTGTTGCTTCTGATTGCGATCGGTGCCTATGCGGAGGCCGGTCCGCGCCAGGCCGCCGCGACGCTGATTGGCGGAGTTGCGGGATTGTCACTGTATCATGCCAGCTTCGGCTTCACGGCAGCATGGCGCCGGATCGTAACCGAAAAGCGCGGCGGAGGACTGCGCGCCCAATTCGTGCTCATCCTCCTGACAAGCGCGGTTTCCTTTCCCCTGATCGCCTGGGGCAGCCAGTTGGGTTGGCCGACGGGCGGTTTCGTCTTTCCTTTCGGGGTGGCAGCAGCACTTGGCGCTTTCATGTTCGGTATCGGCATGCAACTGGGTGGCGGCTGTGGCTCCGGTACATTGTTTACAGCCGGTGGCGGCTCCACACGGATGATGATCACGCTGACCGCCTTCATTCTCGGCTCGGTCGTTGCCACCGCCCATCTTCACGTGTGGGGGAAACTGCCGAAACTGCCGCCCGTGTCGATTATCCGCGAATTCGGGCCCCATGGTGCCTTTCTGCTTACGGCCCTGGTTTTGGGGATGTTGGCATGGGCGACACTTCGCATCGAGCGCGGTGCTCACGGCGACATTGCCCCTTTGCGAAGAACGGGGTCGTTTCTGGCTGGCCCCTGGTCGCCAATGTTGGGCGCGGTGATGCTGGCGCTTGTGGGGATTGCGACGTTTGTTGTTGTCGGCAGACCCTGGGGGATCACCTCCGCATTTGCGCTGTGGGGCGGCAAATTGTTTCATGCGCTGGGCATTCCGGTGGACACCTGGCCCTACTGGACCTGGCAGCGCAGTGCGCTGGAAAATTCAGTTCTGCGCGACACGACATCGGTGATGGATTTCGGCGTCATTCTGGGTGCGATGATCGCGGCTGCACTGGCTGGCAGGTTCGCGCCGGTCTGGCAATTGGGCCGGAGAGACGTTCTGACCGCAATTGCCGGCGGCTTGCTGATGGGATACGGGGCCCGTCTCGCCTATGGTTGCAACATCGGGGCATATCTTGGAGGTCTCGTCTCGGGGTCCCTGCATGGTTGGTTGTGGTTGGTTTTCGGCTTTCTCGGCAGCCTTCTGGGGACCCGTCTCAGGGTGCGGTTCGGGATGGAACAGCCTTCAAAGGCGCACACCTGAATGTGAAATACGCGTGATTTCGGGATCGGTAAATTGACTGTGATCTTCAAGCCGGCCACCGGGAGTCCAGTTCATGCGCCTTTTTGCAAGTTTCATATTCCTGCTTTCGCTCGCAACAGCAAGCACCCGAGCGGACAGTGTTTCGCCGCGTGAAGGCTGGCAGGTCGTCCCCACGACCAAGAGTTATGGCAATCTTGTTGAAGATCTGAAAACGGCGGTAAAGGCGCAGAAGATGTTGCTCGTCACGCAGGCAAGTGCATCCGCCGGCGCCAAGGGGCGTGGCATCACGATCCCGGGGAACCGGATCGTCGGGGTCTACCGCAATGATTATGCGCTGCGGATGCTGGAGGCATCCATTGCCGCCGGCATTGAAGCCCCGATCCGATTCTACGTTACCGAAAACAGTGACGGCACGGCGACGCTCTCGTGGAAAACGCCCGGATTCGTGTTCGCGCCTTACATGGAAGAAGGCGGAGATGCTCTGGCTGAACTGGCCGCAGAACTCGACAACGTGTTTCAAACGATCGCCGATCAGGCTGTGTCCTCTCAGTAACACATATCTCACATGTTTGTTTTGCACGGGGATCTTTGAAGTTTTGGACTTGTGATGCGGCTTTGAAAGCCTCACATTAATTGTGTCGTTAACAAGAGAAAGGAGGTGTGCCCATGTCTAATGAGTATCTGAGCGTGACCCAATTGTCTGGGTGGAATGTTTCGGTGCTGGAGCAGCCTCTTGCGTTGAAAAGTTTCACTGGGATCTGATCCGGACATCAAGTCACGTAGATCTCATGGGAGGGCCGCATTGCGGCCCTCTTTTGTTTTGGAAATCGATCAATGTTGAAAAAAAATTCAGCCAGTGGAAAAAATTTGATTGTGATTCATAGTTCAGCTTATCTAAAGTAGTTGTCACTTACGTAAAATTACGAGTGAGAAAAAGTGGTTTCCTAACAGAATGTTACGAAGTTGTACCAAGGTTGTTTGCGACCGCAATTGTTGAGAAATTCTACATATTTGCAATCTAAGTCATTAATTTCACGGCTAAATTTTTCTTGCCCAAACGGTCAAATGTCAGAAGACTGACATGCTTCTGACATGGGGCATGGACTACCTACCGCCTCAGAGTCGTTTAGATGAGGGGTATCTATCAATGACCTGGCATTTCCGTTTTGGGTACGTTTTCGGCAACAATCACGCCAATGTTCTGGAAGGATCGGATTGGGCGGATTTCATCTTCGGGTTCGGTGGGGCAGATGAAATCTACGGCAATGGTGGAAATGACAGGATATTTGCCGGCCGTGGAAATGACTGGATCCATGCGGGCAGCGGCAACGACTTTGTAGACGGTGGCCGCGGTTTTGATACCGCCGCGTTTGACGGGTCGATTTTCGACTACGACATCGACCTGCATTGCAGCTGGTTTTCGACAACGGCAATCGTAACCCGTTTTGGCGATGACGGTCGTCCGGTCGAAGTGGATTACCTCAAAAGGGTCGAGGCTCTCTATTTCGAAGAAGAAGACTACACGCTCTATATTGATGGCCGGAACAATCAGGTTCTTGCACTGGATGACGCTGCCGCAACGGATGAAGACACGGCGCTCACCCTGTCGACAGACGATCTGTTGGCCAATGACACGGATTTCGACGGTGACACGCTGACCGTTACCGGTGTTGACGTCCTCAGTGAATTGGGTGCGGTCATCACCTTCATCGATGGTCAGATTACCTACAATCCAGCAGGTCAATTCGATGCGTTGCAGGAAGGCGAAACAGTCACAGACACGTTCTCCTACACCGTTGACGATGGCAATGGCGGCACCTCCACGGCCACCGTTTCGGTGACCATCACAGGTAAAAACGATGCACCGGCCCTGTGCCAGACATCTGTTGTCGCATTTTCCGAAAACAGTGATGCTGTCGTTTCTATTGCCGACGCC
Source organism: Roseibium sp. (assembly GCF_025698965.1). Taxonomy (GTDB): domain Bacteria; phylum Pseudomonadota; class Alphaproteobacteria; order Rhizobiales; family Stappiaceae; genus Roseibium. Next base: position 12,426 of record NZ_JAILWL010000008.1, on the reverse strand, counting down.
CATGATCCGGAGGGCGATGACGTAACTTTCTCCATTTCCGGAGGAGACGACGCCGCGAATTTCGAGATCGATCCGGCGACAGGTGAACTGCGTTTCGTGACCGCACCCGATTTTGAAAACCCGGAAGATGTTGACGGCGACAACATTTATCGCGTCACGATTTCAGCATCTGACGGCAATGGCGGTGTGACCTCGAAAGACGTCGCGATCTATGTCAAGGATGTTGCGGAAGCGCAGCCGGGCACGGCCGTTGCCTACGATATGCTGGGGTCTCAAAGCCAGAACCTGAAAAGCTTCACCACGGATGCTCCGGAGTTCAGCAGTGCCGGTGACGGGTTCGGCAAATACACTGTCGGTGACAGCATTCCGTTCGCCATCGTCGATGACAGCGGAGGCGCGTTCCCCGCTGACACGCTCGGCATTATTGACAGTGCCACGAACGCTGACGAGTTTTTTGGCCTGGTCGACACGCAAAACAGTGACAATGACGGGCCTTTGAATGCCGTCTGGGTGTTCGATATTGAAGGGTACGACAACCTGTCTCTGTCGATCGACGCCGGCGCCATGGGTGATTTCGAAAGCTCCGATACAATCACGATTACCTACAGCATCGATGGCGGAACCGAGCAGGAGCTGTTCAGCTTCAGCGCCGATGAAGATGCCAGCCAGACCTATACGCTTGCCGGTGGTTCTTCCTTTTCGCTGGATGACCCTCTCGTGGAAACGACAACATCGACGGTCTTGAGCAATGTGTTGCAGACATTGACCAAATCCCTTGAGGGGTCGGGGTCGGAACTGACTGTCAAACTGACCGGTACCGCCGATGGCGGCTCGGAGGCCTTTGCGGTTCAGAACCTGGTGATCGAGGCATCAGAAGCTTCGGAACGGGTTGTCGTCGCTTTCGACATGGTCGGTTCCGCCAGCCAGAACCTGATCAGCTTTACCAACAACAGCCCGGTTTTCAGCAGTGCCGGCGACGGTTTCGGCAAATACACGGTCGGCGACAGCATTCCGTTTTCCATCGTCGACGACAGTGGTGGTTCATTCCCATCCGATACGCTCGGGATCATCGATAGCGCGACGAATTCGGATGAGTTCTTCGGTGCTACCGACACGATCAATTCGGACAATTCAGATCCGGTGACGGCAAGCTGGGTGTTCGACATTTCCGGCTTCTACAATCTTTCGGTGGCGCTTGACGCCGGTGCCATGGGGGATTTTGAAAGCTCCGACAGCTTCACCGTCACCTACAGCATTGACGGCGGTCAGGAACAGACCCTGTTCAGCTTCGAGGCGGACGAGGACGCCAGCCTTGATTACACACTGGCCGGCGGCGCGGTAGTCACGCTGAACGATCCGTTGGTTGAAACCACCACAGGCACCGTTCTTTCAAACGCGCTTCAGACCCTGACACAGTCGATCACCGGATCGGGTTCGGAGCTTGAGATCACGTTTACGGCCAATGCGGATGGCGGTTCTGAGGCCTTCGCCATGCAAAATCTGGTGATCGAGGGTGAAGTCGACACAAGCTCCACCGGAGAACCGGCTTACTCGGTCTCGGCTCAGGAAGCTCAGATATTTGAAGGTGACAGCGGCAGCACAACCGTCACGTTCGAGGTCAGTCGCTCCGGCGATACGTCCGAAGCCGGATCTGTTGCCTATGAGGTCATTGGTGATCTTGACGCTGAAGACTTTGCTGCTGGAGATCTCTCGGGTGCTCTGGAATTCGCTGCAGGTGAAACAACCAAAACAATCACATTGGAAATCGCCGGCGATGTACTGGACGAATGTGATGAAACGCTGGCGGTTACGCTGACGGACCCTGTCAACGGAACGATTGCCGACCAGATTGCGACGACGATTGTCCAGAACGAGGACGACGTCACCCTGATTTCCGAAATTCAGGGTGAAGGCTCCGCAAGCCTGCTTCTGGGTCAGTATGTCATCGTCTCCGCCGTCGTAACCTACACAACCAGCAACGGCTTTTTCCTGCAGGAAGAAGACGCAGATGCAGACGGTAACGGACTGACGTCGGAAGGCATTTTCGTTTTCACCGGAAGCGAACCAACTGTTCAATCCGGCGATCTGGTCAAGCTTGGCGGGCTGGTTGACGAGTTCAATACGCTCACGCAAATCGACACTGTCGATTATCTCAACGTCATCGCAAGCGGCACAACGCTGCCGACTGCCGCCAACATCCAACTGTCCACCATCGCGACAAACTTCGAGCAATATGAAGGCATGCGCATCTCGGTGACCAGTGGCATCGAAGGCGAAGAACTCACCATCATAGAAAACTTCAATTTCGACCGTTACGGCGATATCTCTGTAAGCGCGGGAACCCAGACCCAGGCGACACAGCTCTATGATGCGCAGACCCAGGCCGATGAAGTTGCTCAAGTCATCGAGAACAATCAGAACAATCGTATCGTTATCACCGACGGGTCGTCGCAGCAGAATCCGGACAGCTACGGTTATGTGGCCAACGACACTGCCGGTGACGACGGAGACGGCGTGCTCAGCAGCGGTGACGATTTCTCGGCAGATGGCCCGACCCTGCGGCTAGGCGCGGAGATCGCGTCTCCGATTGAAGGCGTGCTCACCGTCGAGCAGGTCAGCAGCTTCGGTGATCCGGAATACAAGGTTCTGGTAGATGGAACTCTGGACATCGACGAAACCACCAATTCCGGTGCGCGAGAAGACACCCCTGCCGATGTCGGTGGGGACATACAGGTCGCAAGCTTCAATGTTCTGAACTACTTCACCACATTCTCAGGGGGCACTGGACCTGACGGTACTCTTGATCCGCGAGGTGCCGACAATCAGGCCGAGTTTGATCGGCAGACGGCAAAGATCGTTGAAGCCATGATTGAGACCGGCGCGGAAGTCTTTGCATTGCAGGAAATCGAAAACAACGGCTTCAACGATGCATCCGCGATTGCAACTCTGGTTGATGAGTTGAATGCCAAGGCAGACGCTGACGGCACCGGCGCTGTCTATGCGTATGTCAATCCGCTCGGGTCCGACGGGTTCCTCGGCTCGGATGCGATCATGACAGGCATGATCTACGATACCACCAAGCTGACATTGGTGTATGCCGATGCGCTTGTCTTCGAGGAAGCTTCCGCAGCCGATACCTATGCGATTGCTGAAATTCTCAATCCCTATGTGTCTTCCGGCGACCAGGTAGGTGATTTCCAGCGCAACCGGCCGGCAACTGTTGCGACATTCCAGGATGAGAATGGCGAGATCTTCACGGTCGCATCCAACCATTTCAAGTCCAAGGGGGACAGCAATCTGCAGGATTTGGCCGAAAGTATTCAGGCCCAGCTGGATGCAGGCTCCATCCCGGATGCTGAAATTGCAACGGTTGAAGCAGCTTTGGCGGCCCTTGTCTCGGACCCGAACTTTGACCAGGGCAATGGCCAGGGGTTCTGGAACCAGGTGCGCACGGATGCCGCAACAGAGCTGGTGGCCTTGCTGGAAGGCGATTATGCAGCGGCGCTGTCAGGTCTCGGAATTACTGACGCCGATTATCTGGTGATGGGCGACTTCAATGCCTATGCCGAAGAAGATCCGGTTCAGGCTGTGCGCGACGATGCGGGATACACCGATCTGATCGACCAGTTCATCGGGCAGGAAGACGCCTACAGCTTTGTCTTTGACGGTCAGCAAGGCACGCTCGACCAGGCGTTGGCGAGCGAAGGCATGGCAATGCAGGTCACCGGTCTTACCGAGTGGCACATCAATGCCGATGAGCCGGATCTGCTGAACTATGACGACAGCTTCACAGACTCAGGTTTCTATAACGACGACGTCTTCGCCAGTTCCGACCACGATCCGGTCATCGTTGGATTGGACCTTGGGTCGCAGAACGACAGCCTGCTGGCTTGAGCCGGCAGTCCCCGAATGCAGAAATGGCGGCCATCGGCCGCCATTTTTTTAGCAGTACGAAGGCTCTCAGATGACACCGATGGCCTTGCGCACATCTTCATCGCGCAAGGAGCAATCGGTGCCACGATAGGCATCACCCGCATCCGTGCACAGCCAGCAGATCGCTTCACCTACCCATTCTGGCGGTATGTGGACGGCCGGATCGAGTTGGCTGACCGGATTGATTCCGGAGGCCTTGATGTCGACCTGCATCTGAGTTGCAACTGTTCCCGGGCTGAGGCCAACGACGCGCAGGCCCTTGTCGCCAAATTCCTTGTCGCCACAGCGTGTCAGCGAAAGGGCGGCGGCCTTCGACGAACAATATTGGCTCCAGCCTTCCAACGCCCCCGCAGCAGCGCCGGAACTGATGTTGACGATGGTTCCCGACCCTTTTTGAAGCATGTAGGGCGCGACGGCACGCAGGCCGTGATAGACACCCTTCACATTGATATCGATGACATTGCCCCAGGTTGCCGGGTCGGAAGTCTCAATCCGGCTTATTGGTTCAATCACCCCGGCATTGTTCACCAGAATGTCAATGCCACCATATGTGTCGATGCAGACCTCTACCGCGTTGGCAACATCCTCATAACTTGCAACATCGCAGGTGATGGCCTTGGCTTCGCCGCCGGATGCAACGATGTCGGCTGCGATACGCTCAATATCGCCACTGGTCCGGGCTGCCAGCACAACCTTTGCACCGTGTTTGGCAAGGCTGCGGGCACCGGCTTCACCGATACCACGGCTCGCGCCGGTCACCAGGGCAACTTGTCCCGACAAATCAAACATCTAATTCCCCGCATTTATCAACCTGGCCTGCAGCGGCCTTGTTTCTCGTGGAGCGAATTTAGTAGGAGATGGGCGAGGAATAAACCGCTTGTTTGCAACACGGTCGTGCGGATTCCGCACGAATGGTAAGAAGCCTCCCGGGTTTGCGGGTATGGCGGATTGACTTTTAACGCTGCTTCTTGTCGGGTGGCCAAGAATTTGAACAACAGGGTATGGGGCAACATTGATGACGGTCGAGATACCGGCTTTACAGACATTTTTGCGCCAACTTTATTTTGGGCATTCAGTGAAGGCTCGTGCCTTCCGGTATGGTCTGCTGGCTTTCGATCTGATCACTATCGGCTATTTCATCGTCTCCTCCGTACTGGATCCCAACCGGGTTCACCACGAACTGGACTACGCGATCGCCAGCGTTCTGACCCTGGACTATTTTGCCCGGATGATCGCGGCGGCAAACCCGGCCCGATATGCCGTCACATTCACCTCGCTTGCCGATCTGATCGTAATCGCATCCCTGATCGCGCCGGCATTCCTTGAGAACTTCGCTTTCCTGCGCGTCGTCAGAATGCTGCGCCTGATGCGCTCCTACCACCTTTTGAAGGAGCTGCGTGAAGCATCCAGCTGGTTTCGGCGGAACGAGGAGATCATGCAATCCGCAGTTAATCTCGTTGTGTTCATCTTCGTGGTAACGGCAATTGTTTTTGTCGTGGAGGATGATCGGAACGAGAATATCAACACCTATCTGGATGCGCTCTATTTTACCGTTACCACGTTGACGACGACCGGTTATGGCGACATCACCATGACCGACAGCGTTGGCCGCTTCATGACGGTTCTGATCATGATTTTCGGTGTTGCGCTGTTTCTGCGCCTGGTTCAAACGATATTCCGGCCGTCAAAAGCCCAGGTCTCGTGTCCGGATTGCGGTCTCAGCCGCCATGACACGGATGCGGTCCACTGCAAGCATTGCGGCCGTGTACTCAACATTCCAACCGAGGGCGCCTGGGAATAGCGCCAAGGCGTCTCGCTGATTTGTGAACAGGGGAAGCTGGACAATTTCCCGCTGAAATCCAATCTTTGCAGCAGAACCCAACCCGGCGGTCATTTTCCGCTGACGCTTTTGCAGGAGCCGGTATTGCATACGAAGTTTTTCCTGTCCCTGGCCTGTGCATCCCTTCTGGCTTCCCTGATTTCATCTCCAGCCACATACGCGGCAGAGACGGCTTCATGCGGCGAGGAAATGCCGTGTGAAATTGAGAACGGCCAATATTACGTGCACTTGCCGGAGAACCGGCAGGGCGAGGAGCCTCTTGGAGCAATCCTTTATTTGCACGGTCACCGCGGCAAAGCCGTCAATGCGATCCGCAACAAGGGGTTTCAGCGGATGGCAGATGAGCTCGGGGTCGCCTTTGTAGCGGTGCAGGGTGTCAACGGCACATGGTCTTTCCCGACGGCACCGCGCAGTTTGCGCAACGAGTCGGAGTTTTTTGACCGGGTACTGGACGATCTTTCGGACCGTTTCGGGGTCGATAAGGATCGTACGATGCTCTCCGGGTTTTCGTCCGGCGGGTTCATGACCTGGTATCTGGCCTGTGAAGACTCTGGCCGGTTTTCCGGCTATGCGCCGATCGCGGGTGCATTCTGGGAGCCGTTACCGGACAATTGCCCGACCGAAAACCCCTACCTGTTCCATGTGCACGGTACGGGTGACACGGTTGTTCCTCTGGCGGGGCGCTGGCTGGGTGGCGGGCAATGGAAACAGGGCGATGTATTCGAGAGCTTTGATGTCTGGCGCCGACAGAACGACCTGACCGACGCCGAACCGAAAAGATTCAAGGACGGCAATCTGGAATGCGAACGCTGGACGCCAAAAGCCGGGCTCCTGGAACTCTGTCTTCACGATGGCGGTCACAGTGTTGAGGCCAGGTGGATCAAGCGCGCTTGGCGTGAACTTGGCGACATGAAGGGCTGGACCAAGAAAAGCTGAGGGATCACCATACCTTAACGACAAAGTGAGGCGAGGTGTTCGGGACACTGCACCCTTGCAGTTGACGGGAAGGGGGCTATATGGCCTTTTCCTAAACTTCGTGAAAGCGCTCTAATTTCCAGGTGATGCGTGTCCCAGTCTGCTGCCGCTCCCGGCTCCCTTGCCGGTCTCGTTGTCCTAGATCTGTCGCGCATTCTGGCCGGCCCGACCTGCACTCAGGTCCTGGGCGATCTTGGTGCGGAGATTATCAAGATCGAACGTCCGGACCGAGGCGACGATACGCGCGGCTGGGGGCCTCCGTTCCTGAAAGACAAGGCCGGAAACGAAACCCAGGAAAGCGCCTACTACCTGTCTTCCAATCGGAACAAGTCCTCGGTTGCCATCGACCTGGCAAGTGCCGAGGGGCAGGAGCTGATCGCGGAGCTGGCCGCCAAGGCCGACATTCTCGTCGAGAACTTCAAGGTGGGCGACCTGAAGCGCCGCGGCCTCGATTACGACACCCTTAAGCAGCGTAACCCGAAGCTGATTTATTGCTCGATTTCCGGTTTCGGCCAGACCGGGCCTTACGCACACCGGGCGGGGTATGATTTCCTCATCCAGGGTATGGGCGGTATCATGTCCCTGACCGGCTTTCCGGACGACGAGGGCGGGACGGAAACGAAATGCGGCGTTGGTATTGCCGATGTCATGTGCGGAATGTATGCGACTGTGTCGATCCTGGCGGCGCTCAATCACCGTCACGCCACAGGTGAGGGACAGCATATCGATATCTCGCTGCTCGACGCGCAGGTCTCCTGGCTGATCAACCAGGGGGCCGGCTATCTGGTATCCGGCGAAGTCCCGGGACGGCTCGGTAACGGTCATCCGACCATTGTCCCCTACGAGACCTTCCCGGCTGCCGACCAGTCCTTCATCATCGCTGTTGGCAATGACACCCAGTTCCAGAAATTCTGCGATGTTGCCGGTGATCCAGACCTGGCAAAAGACCCGCTTTATGCCAAAAACGCTGACCGGGTGCGCAATCGCAAGACACTGATCCCGCTGATCCGCAGATTGACCATCGAAAAGACGGCAGCGGAATGGATCAGACTGCTGGAGGAAGCCGGCGTACCCTGCGGACCGGTGAATGATCTGGGACAGGTTTTTGCCGATCCTCAGGTGAGGGAACGGCAAATGCGCATCACGCTGCCACATCCATTGAGTGGCACGGTCGATCTGATCGGGTCTCCGATCAACATGGAAAAAACGCCGGTCGCCTATGCCAAGGCGCCACCGATGCTTGGCGCTGACACGCAAGACATTTTGAGCCGCCATCTCGGCCTGGACTCGGAACGACTTTGTGAACTGGCGGACAAGGGCATTCTGGATCTGGGTGCTGGAGCCCGCAAAAAAGGACAAGCGAATTCATGACTACCGGCGCGGATATCATAGCAGGCAAACTCCACGCAGCAGGCTGTCGCTATGCGTTCGGCATCCCAGGAGGTGAAGTTCTGGCGTTGATGCAATCTCTCGATCAGGCAGGTCTGGAATTCGTGCTGGTGAAGCATGAAAATGCGGGCGGGTTCATGGCTGAAGGTGGTTGGCACGCCGATGGTGCTCCCGGTGTCCTGCTGGCAACGCTCGGTCCGGGGGCGGCCAATGCGGTCAACGTCATTGCCAATGCCTGGCAGGACCGGGTTCCGTTGATCTTTCTGACCGGTTGTGTCGATCACGGCGAGGCCGAAAGCTACACTCATCAGGTCTTTGATCACCAGCAATTGCTGCGACCGATCGTGAAGGCGAGCTTTTCAGCGAGGTTAGGCGCGCTCGATGTGATGATGGAAAAGGCCTTGGCAATCGCACTCGACGGCCAACCGGGCCCTGTGCATATCGATGTTCCGATCAAGGTCGCTGAAACCGAAACCGACGAGCGCTGGACAAGAACCTTCCAATCGGCTCCCGTGGCAACAGCGCCTGTTGCCGGACCGGATCTTGAAACCGCACTAGAGCTGTTCGCAAACGCGGAGCGGCCAATTGCGATTGCCGGGGTAGATGCCGTCAACGAAAACGCATCCATGGCGATTTCCGATTTCTGCCAGCGTTTCAACATCCCGCTTGTTACCAGCTACAAGGGCAAGGGCCTGCTTGACGAGAACCATCCGCTTGCCCTTGGCGGAGCGGGCCTGTCTCCCAAGGCCGATGGTCATCTGCTGCCGCTGATCAACGAGAGCGATTGCATTTTGCTGCTCGGCTACGATCCGATCGAGATGCGGATCAACTGGCGCAATCCCTGGGATGCGGACGCATCGGTTATCGACATTACCCCGGTGTTGAGAACCCACGGTATGCACAGCGTGACGGCAACCTTGCGCAGTGCGGTAGAACCGGTGCTCAAACTTCTGACGGAGGCAAGGGATCCGGAAAAACCTTCCTGGCAGAACGATGAACCGGTCAGGATTCGGCGGGAGCTGGTGCAGGCATTTGAACCGGAGGCCTCCGGCTGGGGGCCCGGCACCGTGTTTCACACCCTGCGCCAGATTATGCCGGCGGACACGGTGGCGACGGCAGACAGTGGCGCCCATCGCATTCTGGTCAGTCAGATCTGGCGCTGCCCGATGCCGCGTCAGATGCTGCAATCCTCTGCTCTCTGCACCATGGGCTGTGCCGTGCCGCTTGCCATGGGACATCGCCTGGTTGATGGGCCGTCTCCGGTCATTGCTTTTGTCGGCGATGCGGGTTTGGAAATGTGTCTTGGCGAACTTTCGACACTGCGTGACCTGAAAATTCCGGTCATTATCTGCGTTCTGGTTGATACCAGCCTTGCCTTGATCGAGCTGAAGCAACGTGGCAGCCAAAGACCGAATGTAGGCGTGGATTTTGGCGAGACCGACTTTCCCGCCGTGGCAAAAGCCTATGGTGGTCATGGGGTCTGGATCGAAAACACGGATGATCTGAGACAGGAAGCGGAAGACGCGTTGAAAAGAGACGGCTTCACACTGCTTGCCTGCCGGATTTCGCGCCGGGCCTATGACGGAACATTCTAGTCTGCTTTTTGGATGACTGGACCTTCCCCGCATGTGTGCTTATGCTGCACCTGCGAAGGAAACGTGACCTTGGGCGGGAACCCGGGGCCTGGGAGGGACTGGAATGATTATCTGCCGAACAAAGGCGGAAATGCGGGAAACCGTGCGCGACTGGAAGCGGGAAGGCATCAGTGTGGGGCTGGTGCCGACGATGGGATACCTTCACGAAGGTCATCTGGGGTTGGTTCGCCTCGCTCGCAAAAAGGCTGATCGAGTTGTTACAAGCATCTTTGTAAATCCGACACAATTCGGCCCGAACGAAGATCTGGCGACCTATCCAAGAGATGAAGAGCGGGACCTTGAGCTTCTGAAAGCCGAAGGCGTGCACGCGGTCTTCATGCCGAACGTGGAAGAGATGTACGGTGCCGGTGGCGATGCTCATGTCGAGGTGCCGGGTCTTTCCGGGATATTGCAGGGAGCCTTGCGGCCCGGCCATTTTCGCGGTGTCTCAACCGTTGTGACCAAACTCTTCAACATTGTCACACCGGATCTGGCTGTCTTTGGTGAGAAGGACTACCAGCAACTTATCCTGATCAGGCAAATGGTCCGTGACCTGGATATGCCGCTGGAAATAATTGGCCATCCGATTGTGCGTGAAGGGGATGGTCTGGCCATGTCATCCCGCAACATTCGCCTGCAGGACGACCATCGGCGAGAGGCAACAATCCTGAACAGGTCCCTGGACGAAGCCGAAAAAATGGCGAGGACCGGGCCGACGATCGCCGAACTCGAAGCCATGGTGCGGGACACGCTTGCCACGGCAGCCTCGGCTGAGGTCAAAAGTGTTGACATCCGCGATGCGGAAACCCTGGCTGAAATCTCCGGTTCAATCGACCGCCCCGCAGTGATCCTGCTGGCCGTCCGTTTTGGCTCTGTGCTGCTGATCGATCAACGTGTCGTGGCACCGACCAGCTAACTTCATCCGTTTCAAGGGTTTGGACCCTGATGTTTTTCGAAAGGATGCCGTATGAGCGCCCAAAAACCAGTTCGCCGGATCACAGCTCCCCAAATCTCCAAGCGCAAGGGTGGGGACCCGATCGTTTCGCTGACATCCTATCACGCGCATACTGCGGCGATTGTCGACAAATATGCTGACTTCATTCTGGTTGGCGACAGTCTTGGAATGGTCATGCACGGCATGGAATCGACCGTTGGTGTTTCGCTTGACCTGATGATCATGCACGGCAAGGCAGTCGTGCGCGGCACCAAACGGGCACTTGTGGTCGTTGACATGCCTTTTGGCACTTACGAGGAAAGCCCGTCCGAGGCATTCCGCAATGCTGCGAGGGTCTTGAAGGAAACCCAGTGCGGTGCGGTCAAACTTGAAGGTGGCGTGCGCATGGCCGAGACCATCCGCTTCCTCACAGAACGCGGCATTCCGGTAATGGCGCATATCGGTCTGACCCCTCAATCGGTCCACGTCATGGGCGGGTTCAAGACACAGGGGCGGCACGAAGACGACTGGGATCAGCATTTCGAAGATGCGTCAGCAGTTACCGAAGCCGGAGCCTTTTCCGTCGTGCTGGAAGGCATGGTCGAGCCGTTGGCAGCACAGATCACCAAGGAAATTCCGATCCCGACCATCGGTATTGGTGCGTCGGCTGAATGTGACGGTCAGATCCTGGTCCTGGAAGACATGCTCGGTCTCAATCCGACACCGCCAAAATTCGTCAAGGTTTACGGCAATCTCGGCGGTCAGATCGAAGCTGCCGTCAAAGCTTATGCCGATGAAGTCAAGGAGCGCAGTTTCCCGACCGAAGATCAGGTTTACCGGTAGGGGGCGCCGTTCGAAGCCGATATTTGAATAAACGCCCGATTTTCGGCTGCGGTTGCACTGGAAACTGTCTAGCTTTGGTTCATGCTGATGATACGACCAAGTTTCGACACGCTCTATGAAGCGCTTTTGCAACGTGATCCGTCCTATGATGGGCGCGTCTTCGTCTGTGTGGCCTCCACCGGCATCTTCTGCCGGCTTACATGTCCGGCGCGAAAGCCAAAACGGGAAAACTGCACATTCTACGAAACTGTCGGCGAATGCATCGAAGCCGGGTTCCGGCCCTGTAAGCGCTGCAAGCCCACCACACCGGAAGCCAGTGCAGATCCGGTGGTGAAACCGTTGATCGAGGCGCTGGAAAAGCGCCCGGGCTATCGTTGGGGGGAACCGGATCTGGTTCGCATGGGTCTCGACCCGTCCACGGTCAGGCGGGCGTTCAAACGTCATTTCGGCATGACTTTTTTGGAAATGGCGCGCCAGCGCCGCCTTCAGGAAGGTTTTTCGACACTCGCCGAAGGCGGCAAGGTGATCGATGCTCAGATGACTGCTGGGTTTGAATCCCCGAGTGCCTTTCGTGAAGCGTTCGCCAAGATTCTCGGTCAGGCTCCCGGTACGTTTTCCCAGTCACCGTTGCTCTTTGCCGACTGGGTATCGTCGCCCCTGGGGCCATTGATTGCCGTCACCGACAGCACGCAGCTTCATCTGCTGGAGTTTCTGGACCGCAAGGCGTTGCCCGCGGAATTCAAGAAACTGCAAGCCTTTGCCAAAGGGCAGATCGGTTTCGGCCGGACAGAGGTGACCGATCAGATTCAGGAAGAGCTGGACCGTTTTTTTGAAGGTCAGAGCGGTGTTTTTGAAACCAGATTGGCGCTGCACGGTTC
>NZ_JAILWL010000079.1 GCF_025698965.1 Roseibium sp. | reverse complement strand
TCCGCAGCGGCCCTGAACGTTGCCTGCCTGCCCGTGTCGAAGCGCGATGCGGGCCTCAGGGGCATATGCCTGTTGACATCCTTGTAGAGCAGGTAGCGGAACGGACCGGGTCCACCGGCGTAACAGGCCTGCGGGCAGAAAGCACGCAGCCACATGTAATCGCCAGCTTCCACTTCGACCCAATCCTGGTTGAGCCGGTAAACGGCCTTGCCTTGCAGCACGTAAAGGCCATGCTCCATGACATGGGTTTCGGCAAATGGAATAACCGCGCCCGGAGCAAAGCTTACAATGTTGACATGCATGTCGTGCCTCAGATCGGACGGATCGACAAACCGCGTGGTCGCCCATTTACCGTCTGTTCCGGGCATGACAGAAGGCGTGATCTCGCTTTCATGCGTTACGAACAGTTCCGGCCAGTCCAGGCCTTCTACCGCTTCGTAAGCTTTTCGAACCCAGTGAAAACGAACGGGTGCACTGCCATCGTTCTTGAAAGTCCAGTCCGACTGCGGCGGGAGGTAGGCATAACTGCCTGCCCGTAGATTGTAGGTCTGGCCCTCGGCGGTCAGGCGGCCTTCACCTTCGACGACAAACAGAACACCTTGCGCCATAGGATCGCTTTCCGGTCGGTCGGATCCACCACCCGGGGAGACTTCCATGATGTATTGCGAAAAGGTCTCCGCAAAGCCGGACAAGGGCCTCGACAGAACCCAGAGCCGCGTGTTTGTCCAGAAAGGCAGCGAACTCGTCACGATGTCCCGCATGGTGCCGCGCGGGATCACCGCATAGGCATCGGTAAACACGGCGCGATCGGTCAGTAGCGTCTCCTGACCGGGATGACCGCCTGTTGGAGCAAAATAGGAATGGGACACGGGCCACCTTTCTTCTTCTGATTGGTTGACCGTGACTATGGAGATCATTGCCGCAATGGACCATGGGGGATGTGAAATGAGATCCTTTCTGAAAAACAATAAAATAGGTCTGCCGCAACTTTTCCGGCTGGAAGTCGAAAACGGTGCACGTCCACGGGCGTTTGAATAGTGCGGTGTGTGTATTGCCGCAATTTTGCACATGCACCGAAGACTTACTGAATCCTTAATCTATTATCAGGGGTGATTTGAAAAAGGTTCTTGTAAATTAATCAAATGTATTAGGGTCAGTTTATTTTTGATTTTTCATGATGATTCTCGAGTTAAATTTTGAGTGGGGAATAAATCATGAAGAAAATCTGTTTGGCTGCTGTTCTTACGGCTATATTTACAGTGCCGTTGTCAGCGAAAGAAGCTCTAACCTTGGGGACAGGGGACAGTCTGCCGTTTGCAAGTGTCGGGTCGAATGGTGACCCAGTCGGTGTTTTGGGGGACACCAGCGATAAAATCCTTGAAGAAATGGGGTACGACGCGACAGCAACTCATCTGCCCTTCGCGCGGCTCTACAAATCCATTCATAAAGGTGACATCGATGTCGCTATCGGCGTGTTGCGAACGGAAGAACGTGCAGCTCAGGCGCATTACAGCGACCCTATCCTGACCGCATACAACATCTTGATTGTGAAAAAAGGACAGAGCTTCGACTTTGCGTCTCTCACTGACCTCAAGGGTAAGAAAATCGGTGGACGTCGCGGTTTTGCATATCCGGCACTGGACAGCGCCGGTGTTGCCGTTGAACCGGCCAAAGATGACGAAACGAACCTGAAAAAGGTGCTTGGTGGACGCCTTGACGCAGCCATTTTCTCTTCAATTGCCTCCCTGTCCCGGCTCGATGAAAGTGACCAGCGAACCGACGTCGAACTGCTTCCGCTGGCGGTCGGAACCGTGCCATTGGGCATTGCCTTCGCAGATGAAAAATTCTCCGCCGAGGACATTGCGAAATTCAACGAAATGCTGATCGCCTTCAAGGCATCGGATGCCTATTCGACAACGCTCTCCAGGTACGGCATCACGGATTACGTCAAGGATTGGCCAATAGCCAAGTAATCGGCAGCGGTCCGGCGTGCGGACTGCGTACCAAATCAGGCGATAGCAGCTTCGGGAGCTGAAGTCGGGACATCAATCCAGTGCTCGACCGGTTCCCGTGGCAGGTCATGCCGGGACTTTCTCTTCAGTCCTTAAAGTCGCCGATACCTATAGGGAGAAATCATGAAATTCTGGCAATCGGTAAAATTCACCACAACCGTGCCCATCGTCCTGGTCGTCGCGGCGGTATTTGTTGCTTTCGCCTATATCTCCGCCATGCAGCGGGTTTCAGCGGTGCAACAATCCTATGAACAGCAAATCGCCATGAGCGCAAATCTGACCAACCAGGCTTTGGGAAATGCCATCTGGGATTTTGATCAGGATCTTGCCGACAGTTTGCTTGCACCGCTTCTGGACAGTGGTGATTTCGCCTGGGCAGTGGTCCAGGAAGCTGACGGCAGCATTTTTTCCTCCCTGGTAAGGGAAAGCGATCTCCAGGCCGAAGCGCTCATCAGCCGCGTGCCGGAAGAAATGCGCAGCGACCTCGCGTCGCTCCAAACCGCGTTTTTTAATGATGCGAAATATGAGATCGGCATCAAGCCGGTCGTCCGCGCTGACGGAGATCAGGCCGTCACTCTCGGATATTTCTATGTGGGGTTCGACAAGGCGGGAATTGAAAGTGCGCGTAACGAGGCGCTGATGACCGCCCTGGCCATTACGTTGGTCGCCATTGTCGCCGTGTCTCTGGTTCTCGTTGCCCTGATCCGCAGGATAACAGGCCAAATCGGCAGTCTTTCGCACATCATGACCGACCTTTCGGAAGGCAGTTACGATACAGATATTCCTTTTGTCGGGCGTATGGACGAAATCGGGCAAATGGCGCGCACGGTTGAGGTTTTTCGCAACAACGGCCTGCGGCAGCGCGAACTGGAAGAGGATCAACAGCAGAATATCGAAAATGAACGTCAGCGACAGAGCCGTCTCGATCAGCTCATATCCGACTTCCGTGTTGATGCCGAGCGCCTGTTGCAGCCTGTCACGCAATCGACCGACAGCCTGGGAGAGATATCGGGTAGCCTGACGGAGATCTCGTCCGTCAACACCGAGCGGGCGGCTTCCGTTGCAGTCGCGACCGAACAGGCCTATGCGAGCGTTCAGACCGTTGCCTCCGCGTCAGAGGAACTGTCGTCTTCGATCGCTGAAATTTCCCGGCAGATTGCCGAGACCAGCGAGGTCGTATCCAAAGCCAACTCAAAGGCGATGTCGGCAAATGAACAGGTCGCCAGCCTTGCCGCTTCGGCGCAGAAAATCGGCGCGGTTCTTCAGTTGATTCAGGACATTGCGGAGCAAACGAACCTGCTTGCCCTGAACGCGACAATCGAGGCTGCACGTGCCGGAGAAGCGGGCAAGGGGTTTGCGGTGGTCGCCGCCGAGGTCAAGGAGCTTGCGACGCAAACGTCCAACGCAACGGAGGAAATTTCCAGTCAGATCAACGCGATCCAGGGAGCGTCTTCCGATTCCGTCGCGGCAATCGAGGAAATCGCCAGCATCATGGAACAGGTGAATGAATTTACCGGATCCATAACGGATGCCCTTGAACAACAAGGCAGCGCAACCGCGGAGATCAGCAGTTCGATCCAGGAAGTTGCCTCCGGAACACGCGAGATCAGCGAGAACATGACCGGTGTCAAATCCGCGGTGGATGAAACTACTCAGTCTGCCGGAGCGGTTTCACGAACCTCTTGCGAGGTCGCGGACAACACCGGAAAACTTGCCGACAGGATCGACGGTTTTCTAGGACAGGTCGCGGCAGCCTGACAGGTTGGGTCAATGATAAGCGCATTCCGGTCACGGCATCTCGGTGTGACCGGAATGTATTGCCTTCAAATCGCTGCACGAAATTCTTCAATCCGGTGGGAAACAGGGCAAGCCAATCGTTGTTATTCGACTTCCCGGTTCATCCGCCGCTGTCTTTGATCGGGGCGGAACTGACCCAGAGCTCCTCGGATTCCTCGTCCCCCAGCACCTTTGAGAAATGCGGCTTGCTGGTGTCGTGATGGATGCAGTCGCCTGGGGTCAATATGAAGACATTGTTTCCCAGGTGATACTCCAGGCTGCCGGACAACAGGTAGCAGAAGACCTCGCCTTCATGCTGCATATGCTCCGAAACATGTCCCGGTGGTCGGTGGATGATGCAGGGATATGTCAGGGCCCCGGGAAATCCGGGGCCAAGTTTTTCATACAGACGTTTGGACTTTCCAAGAACATAAGTTTGCCGTGCATCCTTCGAGACATATTCCGAATAGGGTTCCGGCACCTTGATGAGCTGTTCGAGGCTGGTTTGAAGGGCGCCTGCAATGCGCATGAAAGAGGAGAGCGATGGTGAGCTGATGCCGCGCTCGACTTGTGACAGAAACCCGATTGTCAGATTGGTCGCCTTGGCGACATCATCCAGCGTCATGCCCAGGGCTTTGCGCCTTTGTCTGATGACGGCACCGTAATTCGGTGTCTCGTGTTCAGCTTCTGGCGTGGCCGTCTGACCGCTTGTTGTCATGAATATCCTCCCTGCCGGCGCTTTCTTATATCGCCTCGGACTGCGTATATCCAGCCTTTGGCAAATATCAAAATTTATCAATACTAAAAATTTTTTTAGTAAGCAAAAACAGTGATAAAAATCAAAAAAAGACTTTGATTACATTATGTTAGAAACTGAAAGAAATTTTAGCAAAAGCTAAAAATGGGGCAAATTTAAGAGATATACTAAAAAAATATCTTGCGGAGGCAGGTCGATTGACTAAGCTTTGGACCATCATGACCGGTGCATCTGGGAGGACACACCATGAAGGCTGCAGCACTTGCCATCGGGCTGGCAATGAGTACGGCTCTGGGCGCTTACACGATCGGAACGGCTGACGCGGTTGAGCGCGGCGGAACATTGAATTTTGCAAGATATGACGGATCGAAACTGGTCGATCCCATCTATGCGGACCGAAATCCGGACATCTGGATGGTCGGAAGTCTGTTCAGCACATTGCTGGAACCCAATGCCGACGGCACGGATCTCGTAGGTTCGTTGGCGGAAAGCTACGAGGTTTCCGCCGGCGGCAAGACGATTTCGCTCGTTCTGCGTGAAGGAGCCAAATTCTCTGACGGCAGCCCTGTCACGGGAGAGGACGTTGTGTTTTCCCTCGAACGGGCCCGCAATCCGGATCTAGGACCATGGGCAGGTCTCCTGTCGGCAATTTCCTCAGTTGCTGCGGATGGTCGCAACATCACCATAACTCTGGAAAATCCGGATCCGGCACTCCTTTCCATGCTGGCAACGTTCAATACGGCGATTGTCTCCAAGAAGGCTTTTGACGCGGCTCCCGGGGCAACCGATCAGGAAAAATCCGCCGCCCTGTTCGCCAAGGGCGGTCCGGGGGTCGGTTCCGGCCCATTCTTCCTGTCCGGGTTTGAGCAAGGCACTTCGATGACCTTTTCGGCCAACCCGCATTACTGGAAGCAGGGTGAAGACGGCAAACCGCTGCCTTATCTGGACAAAGTCGAATTCCAGATCATTCCGGACGATGCCACACGCGTGCTGAAGTTGACGGCCGGTGAGGTTGATGTCGCGGAATTCATCCCGTTCTCGCGTGTTGCGGAGCTGGATGCGGACCCGGCAATCAACATGAACCTGTATCCCTCGACCCGGATCATCTATTCGCCGATCAACACCCGGGAGACACGGGCGGACGGTTCGCCAAATCCACTGGCCGACAAGCGTGTCCGGCAGGCAATCAATTATGCGACCAACAAGGACGCCCTGATTGGTCTGGTGCTTCAGGGCGCGGGGAAACCGATGTCGTCGCCCGTCATGTCGTCATCCACGCGGCTCGCTGTCGATATGAGCCCGCTTTATGGCTACGACATGGACAAGGCAAAAGCACTGATCGCGGAAGCCGGTCTTGAGCCCGGCACTGAGATCACGCTGACGACCCTTGCGGGCTCTGCCGACGACGGGACCATTTTCGCAGCGCTTCAGCAGATGTGGGCGCCACTGGGCATCACTCTGGTCGCCGAACAGGTCGATGGTGCGACCCGGGGTGCAAAGAACAGATCCGGCGAATTCGACATCCACACCTACGGCTGGGTGGACGATGTCGCCGATCCGAGTCAGGTAACAGGTTGGCTCGGTTACTACCCGACCCGCAAGGCTGTCGGGACCGGTTGGAACAATGCGGATTTCAACGTGTTGTACGAAGCCTCGTCCTCGGAGATGGACCCGGAAAAACGTGCGGATCAATACAGGCAGATGCAGGAGATCTATGCCGAAGCGGCTCCGCTCCTGTTCATGTACGAAACGCCGTTTGCCGTTGCGGTTTCCGGAAAGGTGAGCGGTTACCTGCAGACGCCTCTCGGTAACAACGTCTTCGAAAACGTTTCGCTGGGGCAATGATCGCAAGCGCGGTCTGAAGATCGGGAGGTGAGGTCAGGTCAGTCTGATCTCACCTCCCGGCTGTAAGGGAAATTGGCGACGGACAAATGGCCGGTTTGCAATATACCTTGAACCGAATGGTTCTGATGATTCCGACTTTCCTTCTGGTCATGATCATCATCTTTCTGCTGGTCCGGCTGCTTCCCGGTGATCCGGCGATAGCAATCGCCGGGGACAAGGCCTCGGATGCGGATATCGCGGCGATCCGCGACCGGCTTGGACTGACCGCTCCACTCTGGACACAGTTCTGGTTGTTCCTCACCAACACGCTCCAGGGAGATCTTGGCCGGTCCATCCTGATGCGCGCGCCCGTGCTGGATGTTATTCTTGCGCGCTTGCCCACAACAATCTTTCTTGCTGTCTATGCAGTCAGCCTGTCCATTCTGATCGCCGGACCGCTGGCCTTCCTCGCGGCCGTCAATCGGGGCAAGTGGCAGGACAATCTCATCCGGGCTGTATTCCAGGTCGGGCTGTCAATGCCGGTTTTTTACATCGGGCTTGTCTTACTGACTTTTCTGGCCGCGCAATTGCGCCTGTTTCCGGTTGGTGGATATGGCGAAACGTTTGTGGACCGGCTGTACCATCTCTTTCTTCCGGCCGTAACGGTTGCTCTCTACACCTCGGCAATCCTGATGCGAAACCTCCGGGCGGCGATCATCGAGGTGCTGGATGCCGAATATGTTCAGTTCGCGCGTGCCAAAGGGCTGCCGTCGCGGTTGATCCTCGGTCGGCATGTTCTGAAGAATGCACTCATTTCGACCATCACATTGCTCGGCCTGTCGATCGGTCAGCTGATGAGCGGCACGCTGGTCACCGAAACCGTGTTTGCCGTGCCGGGTGTCGGGCGCTTGATGCTGGAAGCCATATTTGCCAGGGACTATCCGTTGATCCAGGGACTGACATTGACCTTCGCCGTGCTGGTGTCGCTGGTCTTCCTGATGACGGATCTCTTCCAGAGCTGGCTTGATCCAAGGATGCGGCTGTCATGAGCGATTTGTCCCTGTCTCCAACTTCGGCACCTGCCCGCAAGCCCGGTCGCCTCCGAATGGCTCTTGGTAA
Organism: Roseibium sp.; assembly: GCF_025698965.1. Lineage (GTDB taxonomy): Bacteria > Pseudomonadota > Alphaproteobacteria > Rhizobiales > Stappiaceae > Roseibium. Next base: position 9,310 of record NZ_JAILWL010000079.1, on the reverse strand, counting down.
ACCCGGCTTCATGGTGGGGGTCACGATCATCGCCCTGTCGACCGTGCTTGCCCTGTTTCCAGGTGTGTTCGCCCCCTACGACCCCAACTTCATCGACTATGTGGCGGTGCGCCAGCCACCCAGCTGGCAGCATCCGTTCGGAACGGATCTTCTTGGAAGGGACTCGTTTTCCAGGGTCATCTGGGCCTATTCGGTCAACATGCAGATGGCGATACTGGCCACGATCTTCGCGCTGACCATCGGTGTCGTGATAGGCGCGCTGGTAGGATATTACCGCGGGATCGCGGACATGATTTTCGGCCGTGTCGTCGATGCCATCATCACGTTCCCGTTTCTGGTTCTGGTGATCGCGGTTGTCGCAGTGCTCGGACCGGGTCTCGTCAATATGTATATTGCCATCACGCTTGTCGGCTGGGTGTATTACGCTCGCCTGATGCGGGCGGAAGTGATTTCCCAGATGGCCAACGACTATGCTTCGGCGGGCATCGTGATGGGGTATTCCGATCTCCGCATTATCTTCCGCCACCTGCTGCCCAATGCCATCACACCGATCGTCGTCTACTGGATGACCGATATGGCACTCGCCATTCTTCTCGGCTCTTCGCTCGGATATCTCGGTCTCGGGGCACAGCCGCCTCAGGCCGAATGGGGCGTCCTGATCGCGGAGGGGCGAAACTTCATCACCACCGCCTGGTGGCTCAGTCTGATGCCTGGTATCGCTATCGTTCTGACCGGGCTTGGGTTTTCCCTGATCGGGGATGGAATTGCAGATCTCTTGAGGCCGCGCGGATGACATTGAAAAGCATTCAAACTCCTCTTCTGGAGGTTTCCGATCTTTGCACCACTTTCTGGGCGGGGACGGCATCAATTCCAGCTGTCCGGGATGTCAGCTTCTCGGTTAACAAGGGTGAGGTTCTTGGGCTTGTCGGAGAAAGCGGTTCTGGAAAAAGCGTGACCTTGCGCTCGATCCTCGGATTGTCGCGACGTTACGGCGAAACGACCGGGTCGGTGATGTGGCGCGGTCAAAATCTCGTCGAGACGCCAGAAGCAGGCATGCGCCGGATTCGCGGCGGTGAAATCGCCATGATCTTCCAGGAGCCCATGACGTCGCTCAACCCGCTTTTGACCGTTGGTGTCCAGATTGACGAGACCTTGAAAGCGCATACCGACATGTCGGCTTCGGAGCGAAAGAAACGGGCGGTCGAGATGCTGGATGTCGTCGGCATTCCGGCGGCTGGTTCGAGGCTTGGCGAATATCCGCATCAGTTTTCCGGTGGTATGCGCCAGAGGGTGATGATTGCCATCGCCCTGGCGGCCCGGCCGAAAATGCTTTTGGCCGACGAGCCCACAACTGCACTTGACGTGACGATCCAGGCGCAGATCCTGGATCTTATCCTGTCGCTGGCGCAGGACTTTGACATGGGGGTCGTTCTGGTCACCCATGATCTCGGTGTTGTGGCGCAAACCTGCGATCAGGTTGCGGTCATGTATGCGGGGCGAATTGTCGAGCAGGGGCCGGTCCGCCCTGTGTTGCGCGCACCGCAGCACCCATATACGGTCGGCCTGATGCGCTCGGTGCCGGAAAACGTTCCGCCGCGCACACCGCTCTATTCGATCCCGGGAACGCCGCCAAGCCTGCTCAACTTACCCGCAGGGTGTGCCTTTGCCGCTCGCTGCTCACAAAAGACAACTGCCTGCGACACCAGCAGACCCGAACTCGTGGGTGCCGGTACCGGCCGAACCGTCGCCTGTTTCAATCAGGTCAAGAACGCGGGAGGAGCAGCGGCATGAGTGAACCAGTGCTTGAAGTCCGCGATGTCAGTCTCTCTTTCAAAGGCAAACGAACCGTACTCGATGTGGTCAGCAATCGCCCGCCTCGCAATGTGAACGCGCTCAATGGTGTCAGTCTGGACCTGCAGCGCGGAGAAACCCTGGGTGTTGTCGGCGAGTCCGGGTGCGGAAAATCTACGCTTGCACGCTGCATTGTGCGCCTGCATGAACCAGGCGGTGGTCAGGTTCTCTTTCATGGCAAGGATGTATTTACGGCGCAGGAGCGCAAGGACAGGACCTATAACCGCCGTGTCCAGATGATGTTTCAGGATCCGTATTCGTCTCTCAATCCGCGCATGACAACCGGCCAGATCCTCAGCGAAGCCTTGCGCGTTCACGAGATGTGCAGCGAAGCGGAGTTACCCGGGCGTCTGGCAGATCTCATGGAACTTGTTCAGTTGCCCGCTGATGCGCTTGATAAGTATCCGCACCAGTTTTCAGGTGGTCAACGGCAGCGGATCGCCATCGCGCGGGCCCTGGCCGTTGAACCCGAGGTGCTTATCGCCGACGAACTTGTTTCAGCTCTTGATGTGTCCGTGCAGGCTCAGATCGTCAATCTGCTGCTGGATCTACAGCAACGCCTTGGCCTGACAATCCTGTTTGTGGCGCACGATCTGCGCCTGGTGCGCCATGTTTCCAATAGGGTTGCGGTCATCTATCTCGGCCGGATTGTCGAACTTGGCGACAGCGAGACACTCTTTGCCAAGCCATCCCATCCCTATTCACAGGCATTGCTGAGTGCAGCACCGTCGCTGGACCCGGACGACAAGGGCAGGAAAATACATCTTGAGGGCGAATTGCCGTCTCCTCTGGATATTCCTCAAGGGTGCCCGTTTCATGTGAGATGCCGACATAAAACCCCCAAATGCACAACCGAGCTTCCGGAGCTGCGCCCGATCCCGGGGCGCGGCGCGGCCGCTTGTCACCATGCTGAAGAGATCGAGAATGCCTGACAACCGTACTGCCGCTCTGCTCGACCGCGTCGCCTCGTTGCGCAACGAGATGAAAAAGCGTGACCTGGACGCCCTTATCGTTCCGCGTTTCGATGCGCATCAAGGCGAGTATGTTGCCCCCCATGACGAACGCCTGGGGTTCTTGACCGGATTTACCGGTTCGGCCGGCGTTGCCATTGTCACGCAAGACTGCGTGCGCCTTTTCGTCGATGGTCGCTATATCGTTCAGGCGCAGAACCAATGCCCTGGCGATCTGGTCGATCGGGACCATATTTTTGAAAACCCGCCAGAGAACTGGCTGGCAGAAATCGCCCAATCAGACTGGGTTATCGGATTTGATGCCATGTTGTTGCCGCCAAACTGGGTCAGGCGTTTCGAAAAGGCGGCTTCAACGGCGGGTGCGAAGCTTGAAGCGTTGCCGGACAATCCGGTTGACGCTGTCTGGGTCGGCCAACCCGCAGAACCAACCGGCACCATCAGCTCGTTCCCGCTGCAGTTTGCCGGTGTTTCCTCCACTGGCAAGCGAGATCAGATGACGACGCGCATGGCGTCGGAAGGAGCGGACTTTCTCGTGGAAACGCAGCCGGACAACATTGCCTGGCTTTTGAATGTCCGGGGAGATGACGTCGCTTACAATCCGATGCCTCAGTCTTTCTTTTTGCTGGAAAGGTCCGGTGCCGGTCATTGGTTTGTAAATCGCGAGAAGTTCGACGACGGGCTGACCGACCTTCTGCCGGATTGGCTGCAAATTCATCGGAAAGACACTTTTCTGGAACTGCTGCGCAAACAGGTTCAGCCTGGCGACAAGGTGATGATTGATCCTGATTTTTCACCTTCGGCGGTTACGCAACTGGTTGAGGACGTGAAGGCGGACCCGATCCACAAGCTAAGCCCGGTCACATCGGCGAAGGCGCTTAAAAATGCAACCGAACTTGAAGGACTGAGGGCGTGTCACATAGAAGACGCAGTGGCCTGGGCAACGTTCGGGAAGTGGCTTCACGCGACTGTTTCATCGCGAGCCGCGAATGGAAACCCGGTAAGTGAATATGAAGCGGAGCAGAAGATCCTTGAAACGCGCCGTGCGCGGCCGGGCTTTTTAAGCGAGAGTTTCCGGACAATTTCCTGCGCCGGCGCAAATGCTGCCATGTGCCATTATGCGGCCGACCCGCATGTTTCCGCCCCCATTCTTCCGACAGCTCCATATCTGCTGGACAGCGGCGGGCAATACGAAACCGGCACGACAGACGCGACCCGGTCCTTCAGTTTCGGAACTCTGCCGCCCGGTTATGCTGAGGCCTACACAGCCGTTTTCAAGGCACTTCACGCCCTCGCAACCATACGGTTTCCGAAAGGCACGCAAGGGCACCATATCGATGCAATCTGCCGACGCCCGCTCTGGGACCTTGGTCTCGATTACGACCACGGCACCGGGCACGGCATCGGCCATCGCCTGTCAGTTCATGAGCAGCCTCAACGTATCGGAAAGCCTTATAATCCGGTCGACCTGGATCCCGGTATGGTTCTGTCGATCGAGCCTGGATACTACAGGGCCGGGGGGTACGGGATCCGGCTTGAGAACCTGTTCGAGATACGGCAGGCCGAGGACGGGTTTCTCTATTTCGAGAATATGACCTGGATCCCGATCCAGACGGATGCGTTGGTTCTGGAACGTTTGTCTGAAACCGAAATCGACTGGCTCAACAATTACCATGCAAACGTGGAAGAACTTGTCGGCTCCAGATGCTCTGAGGACGTCAGGAGCTGGCTTTCGGCTGCCTGCAGGCCGGTGGATCGCGCGCGGTCAAGTTGGTCGCAGGCGATTTAAACCTCGGTTTCAGAAGGCATCAATTGACTTGAACCGGATCGGGCGCTTTGTAACGGTGCCCGTCCCTGCAGGTCTCACTGGCATTATTCCGGCGCGCATGTGGATGCGGATAAGCCCACAGTCTTTACTCTGATCGCGATTCAGGTACTCATTCTGCTGACGGTGTCGCAGTCGTCAGACGGCAATGCCTTAAGGTTTTTATCACCGTCCCGAATTGCTAGGCGCGCCGTCAAACAAGTTTTGGCCGCGAACGGCATCGCCTGCCTATCTCGGGACACCGGTGCATCAAGATCATGGAAGGATCTCTGCAAATGCATGTGCTTATCACAGGTGCAGCCGGAATGGTGGGCCGGAAACTGGTGCAGAATCTGGCTGCGGATAGAGCTCTATTCGGGTTTGAAGTCACCAGATTGACGCTTGCAGATGTTGTCGGGTCACCTGTTCCGGAGGCTCTTCAGGAGTTCACGACGGCGCTGACGGTTGATCTGGCGCGACCTGGTGACCCTGAAAAACTCATTGCCGGTCGGCCGGATATGATTTTTCATCTTGCCGCGATCGTGTCCGGAGAAGCGGAGATCGATTTCGAGAAAGGGTATGCGATCAATCTGGATGGCAGCCGGTCAATGTTTGACGCCATACGCTGTGAAAGCGACCGTGAACCGTACCGACCACGGGTTGTCTTCGCATCTTCGCTTGCCGTATTCGGTCAACCATTTCCAGCCAAAATTGGCGACGATTTTTTTACCACTCCGCTGACCAGCTACGGCACGCAGAAGGCGATTTGCGAACTTCTCCTCGCAGACTACACCCGCAAGGGTTTTTTCGATGGCATCGGGATCCGCTTGCCGACAATCTGCATCCGGCCCGGAAAACCGAACAGGGCAGCCTCCGGCTTTTTCTCGAACATATTGCGCGAGCCTCTTGTCGGGATGGAGGCCGTGCTGCCTGTCGATGATACGGTACGCCACTGGTTCGCCAGCCCGCGCGCCGCAGTCGGTTTCTTTGTCCATGCGGCTCAACTGGACACGTCGCTTCTTGGACCGCGCCGCAGTCTCACCATGCCGGGACTGTCGGCACTCGTCAGCGAACAGATTGACGCCTTGCGCCGAGTCGCCGGAGACAAGGCGGTGGCTCTCATTCGCCGCGAGCCCGATCCTGAAATTCGCAAAATCGTGGCTGGGTGGCCTGCCGATTTTGATGCCCGGCGCGCAGGAAATCTGGGTTTCAAGGCGGAAACCAGTTTCGACGAGATTATCCGCATTCATATTGAAGATGAGTTGGAAGGCAGAAATCCATGACCGGCGAGAACGTTGATGTAAAAGGTAAAATCGCATTTGTCACCGGTGGCGGCACAGGTGTCGGCAGAGCGGTTTCAAAGGGATTGAGCCTTGAAGGATGGCACGTCGTTGTCGCCGGGCGCCGCGCGGATGTGCTCAGCCAAACCGCTGCAGACCTAACAAGCGAAACCGGATGCGAAGTCTCGTGGATAGCGACCGATGTCGGGGATCCGGCTTCAGTGCGTTCAGCCTTTGACAGGATCGAGAAGGACCACGGCCGTCTCGACCTTCTCGTCAACAATGCCGGAGTCGGCAACTCGCCGGTTCCCCTGGAAGAAATCAGCTTTGAGGAATGGTCCAACGTGGTCGCCGCGAACCTTACCGGGGCCTTTCTGTGTACGCAGCAGGCCTTCCGGTTGATGAAGGCGCAAGCGCCGCGCGGTGGCCGGATCATCAACAACGGTTCAATTTCAGCAACCACTCCGCGGCCGAATTCCGCACCTTATACTTCGACAAAACACGCGATCACCGGCCTCACCAAATCAACGTCCCTCGACGGGCGCGCCTTCGATATCGCCTGCGGCCAGATCGATATCGGCAACGCGGCCAGTGACATGACCGCCAAGATGAGCGCGGGCGTTCCGCAGGCGAATGGCGAACTGGCGAGCGAACCGACGATCGATCCGGCCCATGTTGCACAAGCAGTCGTCTACATGGCCGGATTGCCGCTCGACGCCAACGTTCTGACCATGACTGTCATGGCGACGACGATGCCGTTTGTGGGAAGAGGGTAGAGAGACTTCTGAAAGGACATTCGACATGTCGCAAATGATGGTGAACCTCATCGGAGCCGGTCGGGTCGGCCAAACGTTCCTCCGCCTTTTGAGCGATGTGCCCGATTGCACCATTCAGGATATTCTGAGTCACACCTATTCCTCAGCCGAAAATGCAGTCAGGTTCGCCGGAGCAGGTCGCGCGGTTCACGATTACACACAGCTTCGTCCGGCCGATCTCTGGATACTGGCGGTGCCTGATACGCAGATTGCCGTGGTGGCGGAACAATTGGCAGGTGCACTTTCGAAACACGAAAGCAACCAGTCGATTGTCATTCATTGCAGCGGTTTTTTTGCCGCTGAGCAAATGTCGGCTCTCCGTCAACTGGGTTGGAAATTGGCGAGTGTGCATCCTGTTTTGACGTTTGCCACTCCGGAGCTTGCGGTCAGGCAGTTCAAGGGTGTTTTCTGTGGCATTGAAGGGGATGCGGCTGCCCTTGAAACTCTCAATCCGCTGCTGGAAAAAATCGGCGCAAAACCGTTCCCCGTCGAATCGGAAAGCAAAAGCCTTTACCACGCTGCCGCGGTGATTTCGAACAACTTTACAGTCGTGCTGCAGGCCATCGCTCGCGAAGCTTGGGCCGAGGCGGGAGTGCCCGGCTATGTCGCCGAACAACTAAATAATTCAATGCTGCGGGCGACCTACGAAAACGTGTCTTCCGAGGGACCGCAAACAGCGTTGACTGGTCCCGCTGCGCGCGGGGACGAATATGTGGTTACGAAGCAGGGAGAGGATGTCGCCAGGTGGCATCCGGCCGCCGGAAAGATCTATCAGGAGATGAGCCAGCTGGCCCACAGGCTCAAATCTCGGGGAACGACCCTGGATCCTGAATTTACCGACACGTGAAAAGGCGATGTCGATGTGAAACTGGCTGCAAATTTTGTGAAATTCGGTTTGTCCGGACACGAAAACGCTCGTGTCCGGATGCTAAAATGATAGCATTCACGGGCGGCCTGGGCCTTGGTTTTCGAGGCACATCAGAAACATTCATACCGACGACATGCGTAAAGAAAAAAAATCCGAGACGCTCGAAATACGTTTGAGCCACAGGGAAAAAACCGCCTTCGCCAACCGTGCTGCGGAACGGGGGGAAAGCATGAGCGCGGCCATGCGCCGGATGATTGCCGAGGATGATGTGCCTTGTCCCAAACCGAAGGAGGTTTCTGTGCTCAGGAAAGCATCGCTCGTTGTCGCCCCGATCGCCATAGTCGCATCGGTCATCGTAGCCATTTCATTTTCGTTTGAAGGAGCGCAAGCGCGCACGGATTTCAAAGGCAATTTCCGGTTAAAGGATGCCAATGGCGATGGCTTCATAGATCGCCAGGAAATGATCGCGGTCATGCAAAGACGATCCGACAAGGTCGATCTGCCACCTGCATGCGACGGAACGGAGCTCGCACGAAGATGGACGTTCACACCTGAAGTTCTGGCTGATGGTGAGATCGAATTTGCCGATGGAAACGGCGATGGCAAGCTTACACTACGAGAAGTTGTCGCTGCTTTTGAACGCCAGCGCGCGGATCAATTTGTTCAGGCTGACGTCGATTCGAACGGGTATGTCACCCATCAGGAACTGGAAACGGCCATGCGTGCTGACGAGGTGAATGTCAGCGAGAAATGCCGTAAGGCCATCGGAATGCATGGTGCGTATAAGGCAGCAGAACATATCGCCTTTCTTGATCGCGATGGAGACCAGCTGGTGAGCCTGCGCGAGTTTGTGGATCACTAAAGCCACACATTTGCCCTTCTGCCGTAGTGCATTTGAGCCGGTCCGCTCTGGGCCGGTTTTTCCAAAATGGAGCAATTGAATGAAAAAGGCTTTTGTCGCCAGTGCAGCGCTTGTGCTTGGCATATCCCTTCAGGCTGCTTCGGCTCTTGCGTGGGACAATCCCAGCGAACGCTATCTGGAGGCGCACAAGAAATATGCGGATGCGGACTGCCCGATTGAAGCGGGCGGCATGTCTCACTTCGTCTATTTTGCGCGAGACCGTGATGCCATTCGCGATCACGTTCTCCTGACCAGTGACAGTTTTGATGGTGCACAGATCATGTATCCGTGGAGGCAACTCGAACCCATCGAAGGCGAATATGACTTTTCAGCCATTCGAGCCGATATCGACTATCTTGCAGCGCATGGAAAACGCCTGTTCCTGCAATTGCAGGACGCGTCCTTTTCACCGAATTACAAGCCTGTGCCGGAATACATTCTGAGTGCCGACTATGGCGGTGGGGCCGTTCCACAATTTACGGAAACTGGAGACATTGAAGGATGGGTTGCCAAACGATGGGATGACAGGGTTCGAACGCGCTTTGCAGCTCTGCTTGCTGCGCTTGGCGAGGAATTCGACGGCGAAATTGAAGGCATAAACCTGCAGGAAACAGCGATCGGGGTCTCCCCGGAGACCGATCCTTCGTTCTCACCGGGTCACTATGCAGAAGGGTTGAAAGCCAACATGCGGGCTATGAAGGCGGCCTTTCCGGTTTCCACAACAATGCAATATGCCTATTTTTTGACCGGTGAATGGATGCCGTGTGTAGATGAAGGTTATCTGATAGGGCTCTACGTTGTTGGCGACGTGTTAGTCTTCGGT
>NZ_JAILWL010000078.1 GCF_025698965.1 Roseibium sp. | reverse complement strand
CTGAAACTAGCTTGCAAGGGGCTCCTGCCGACCGTTTGGAAGCGTGCATTGGACAGCCGGCAAAACTGGTCACGCAGGGGCATCAGACAGTCGTCACCTACAGTTCCGCACAGCAGCGTGACCCAAATGGTCTGTCTTTACCGACACCAGGTGCAACTGACGATCCAAAAGCATGTTTGTTTTCGTTCACCATTGAAGACGGTGTGGTCAAGAGCGTCGTCAGTAAGAACCGCGCCGGATGGGGCGGCGGCAGCATCACGAAGTGCTCGGCAATCATCAAAAACTGTTCCAACTACCAGCAATAAGAGCCCTGCAAATGTCGATACAAAACAGCCCTCTTCTTAAAAGTATTCTCCTGATGGTTGGGTTGATGACACTGTCAATCACTCAGACACAGGCAGGAGCGGACACTTTCAATTCCGTGTGCGCCGAATGCCACACTGGCGGCATCAAAGGCTTCATCTCCGGCGCTCCCAACATCAACAATCCCGCCTCCTGGCAGAAATTCCTCAATCGGGACACCGTGGAAAAGATGCGGGAGATCGTGTTGCGCGGCACCAAAGATCACAAACCCAAAGGTGGCTGCGCATCTTGTTCTGATCAGCAGGTCATTGAAGCGCTCGACTACATAATAATCAGGGTAAATTGACGATGGGACGCTACCACCCTCTCCTTGTGGCGCTGCATTGGCTATCAGCAGCTATGATTATCCTGACATTGGTTTCAGGAGGCATCGCACCATTGGGCTTTCATTTGGCAAGCGGTGGTCTGATTTTGATGGTCTTTCTGCTTCGAGTTGCCACAAAACTTAAGGCACGCGTACCACCTCTCGAAGGACCCCAGGCTCAAATTGCCAGAGTGGTGCACCTATCACTCTACCTGTTGGTGTTTGGGGTAATTACCTCAGGCATAGGTCTCGTAATCGATGCAAATCTGCTTCAGGTGATACAGGGAAATGCGACCCTGCCTGCTGATTTCTCGGAAAGTGCGGCGTATGCCACGCATTCCTTGTTCACCGATCTGTTGCTGGCGGCAATCGCAGCACATGTCATTGCTGCCGGTTGGCATCAATTCGTGCGGAGAGACAGGATTTTTTCCCGAATGTGGTTCAGGAAGTCCGGTCAACTTGAATTCTGACACAACAGCGACCTTCGAACAAAATACCCCTTGGGTATATGAGTTTTCCAACTTCGGGTCCTGCTGCCTGATTGCCAATGAAGCCCACGTCAAAGAACCGAAAATGGTCGGATTCACACCGGCAATCACCTGCCGACTATTCGCATTTCATCATCGAGGTCCAAGATGCTCTATTTTATGCTGAAATTCGCCCATCTCTCCGGGATCCTCCTGGTCGCAGCAGGACTTTTTGCGGCCTTGTTTCAAGATTTTTTGTACCGTAGATCGACAGTGCGATCGAGCCAAACAATGTCCCTAAAGTTGATGCTGGACTGGTACACGTTTTTTGCCTTGCCTGGAGCAGCTATTGTTTTTGCATCTGGTGGGGCACTGGTTGCAGTTTACTATGGCCCACTTGATCTCCTGAACACTCCCTGGCTCGCAGGTATGTTTGGGTTGTTCACCATAGGCCTGGTTCGCGGGATCACGGTTTCCGGGCCCTATCTTCGCGGCCTCATTGCAATGACTGAGGCTGATAGCCAAGCGTCAGGTCCTGAAACGCTCCCGGGCAGGCACCTGCCGGTCTTCGTCCGCGGACTTGAAGTGCCATTCCTGTTTCTGATTGTAGCTCTTGGTGTCTTTCGGCCCGAGACCTGGACGATGGTCCTTGTTGGCATCGGTCTCGCGTTGCAATTCACATTTGCTCTAACCTTGCTTCTGCCTTCGATAACAGCTCGCTCTGACGACTGCTTGCAATGAAACTTCGGAAATTCCAATCGTACAAAAAATCACTCTATTTGCGAGCTGCTATCCCAAAATTCAGTGTCTGATTTGCCTCAACGCGCGGCGCTTTGCTCGCAAGGCCAGTCAGGCACACAAAGCCTGGTTGAACGGACGCGGCGGACAGGCCGGGTAATCGCTTTGATGAACGCCAGTTGCCAGTCAGGTCGCCATGAATGATCGGCTACGGCTTTGCCGCAGTACGACTTGGCTTTAGCCGATCCTCAATTGCCCTGCCCGATCCGGTCAGATGCGGACGGCTTCGGTTACAACTGCTAAGTTCTGCGCAAAGAACCTGTCAAACGTCACATCAAAGCATAGCTTTTTGAAGCACTGCGGACACTGGAGCGCGTGTAGCATTCCGCTTAGTCCCGCAGTGCAGACATCAACAATCCGTTCTTTGTCAGTGCTCGATCCAACCTCTTTCCTATCACGTTGTGACGACCGCATTATTGCCGACGATCTGATCATTTTCACTCTTGCCCGTCGGCACTTTGATGCCGTGAAACGTCGCATACAATACGGGCACCATCACCATGGTGAGGATTGTGCCGACCGTGAGTCCGCCCATTAATGTCACGGCAAGACCAACCCAGAAAACATCCGGAAGCAGCGGGATGACGCCGAGCACTGTTGTGGCGGATGCCAGAGAAACGGGCCGCAAACGCGAGGCACTTGCATCCATCACAGCATCAAACGGATCTTTGTTTCGGGCTAGATTATCGTTGATCTCATCTATTAGGACGATCGAATTCTTGATCATCATACCGGACAAGCTCATTGCACCAAGCAAGGCAACAAAACCGAACGGTGTCCCCGTAAAAAGCAGACTGGGACTAATTCCAACCAGCGCAAACGGGATAACCAGAAAGATGATCATGGGCACTCTGAATGCGTTGAAAAGACCGACAACGATGAGCGCCATGATTGCGAGCGCAGGGACCACTCCCGGAATAAGCGATGCCTGTGAATCGACGGTGCCTTCATGTTCACCGCCCCACTCCATCACGTAACCATTCGGCAGGTCCCTTTCCAAAGCCAAGAAATCTGCTTCGACTTCAGACTTGTAAGTTGGGAACGTGATGTCATCGATTTGATTGGCCTGAACAGTCAGTGTTCGTCTGCGGTCGCGTCGGTTTACCAGAGGGTTTTCGCTCTTGGTAACGACCCCTTTGACGACTTGCGCCAATGGGACCGGTTCTGTCGAGAGTTGACCCTGGATCTGGAGGAACTCAAAATTATCGACAACGGCGGCATCCTCTTCAATGTGCCGCAATTTAATTGGGATCAGCTCATCGCCTTCGCGATAGAGACCGATTTGACGGCCGTCATAGGCCCGTTTCGTTGTCCTGCCGAGGTCTTCAGGCGTGATCCCTGTCCAGCGCGCACGGTCCTGGTCATACTCCGGAACGGTCGTCCAGACTTTCTCCCGCCAGTCTGTCCGAGACACTTTGGTCCAGGGATGATTGTCAAGGATAGCAACAGCCCTGTCTCCGATGGCGCGAAGTTCATCCGGGTCCGCATCTGCGGGTCCGATGATCCGCACTTCAAATGGCCAAGTGTATCCAGGTCCGATTCCAAATTTGCGGACAAATGCATGGGCTTCTGGAACGTTTTCAGCCAACCAGGTTTGCAGGCTTGCCGCGATCTCCGGAATGTCCTTGTAGTCCGTGACGTTGACTATCAATTGTGCATAGGACTGGTTGGTAGGTTCAGGATCTACGGGCAAATAGAAACGCGGTGGACCGGCTCCGATGAAGCTGGCGACACCGGTGATCCTGTCATCGTTTGCGAGCCGGCCTTCGATACGCTCCACGGCTTTGGAAACAGCTTCGATCCGTGTGCCTTCGGGAGCATAGTATTCCACCATGAATTTTGTCATGGAAGATGCTGGAAAAAATAGTTGTTTTACGGAGCCAAACGCCAAACCTGCGGTGACAAGCGCCGCGATAGCGAGGCCGATCGTCAAAAAACGGGCTTTGATTGCCAGACGAAGGAATCGGCGGTAGACCGCGAAAAGGCCGGTGTCGAAACTCGCGGTGTCAGCACCAGGTTTGGGATTTGGTAACATTGCGACGCATTGCAACGGCGTTACCGTCATCGAGATCACCCAACTCGCTAACAAGGCAATGCCAACGACCGAAAACAGGGTCCGGCAATATTCACCTGCGTTTTCGACTGAAGCAAAAATCGGATAAAATGCCATCACGGCGATGATTGTCGCCCCAAGCAGCGATAGGGACGGACGCTTTGCAGCTTCGATTGCCGCATCTTTTCGATCAATCCCCTGTGCCATGCGGACAGTGGCCCCATCAGCAACGACAATCGAATTGTCCACCATCATGCCAAGGGCAATGATCAGGGCGCCGAGTGACATGCGTTGCAGGTCGATGCCAAACATCGCCATTACAATGAATGTCGCCAGAATTGTAAGCAGCAATCCCGTGCCGATAATGACACCCATACGCAGGCTCATCGTGAGCGCGAGGACGACCAAAACAATAGCTACCGCTTGAGCCAGGCTAATCAAAAAGCTTGTTACTGCCGTATCGACATCGTCCGATTGCCAATGGACTTTGTCGATTTCTATTCCGACAGGCAAACGCGGCATGAGTTCTAAAATGCGGGCGTCGACAGCCTGTCCCACGCTGACAACGTTAACTCCGGGCTGAAACGAAACTGCCAACCCAATTGACTGATTTCCATTAAAACGCATCAGCGTGGTTGGCGGTTCGGAATATCCCTCCCGTATCGATCCGATCTGGCCAAGTCGAATGATTTGTTGATGGCCCTCGTTTTCAACCTGCAGTGTGTCGGTCGCTGTCGGCCGAATTACCAGGTTCTCAATGTCCTGCGGAGAAACGAAAGCTCCACTGGGAGCAATGCGCATACGGTAGTCGCTTATGTTCACCCAACCTGAGTCAACAACGGCATTCTGGTTCTCGATTGTCTGCTCCAGCGTTGTTTCGGAAATGCCAAGTTCGACGAGATTTTCCTCGCGCACATCGAAGTAAAGAACCCGCTCGCGCGCGCCCCACATGTCGACGCGACCGACCCCTTCAACAAGCGACAATTCCCGTTGCAGGAAGTCGACATGGTCTTTCAGCTCAGCGTAAGTGTATCCGTCCGAGACAACAGCCAACAGAAGTCCAAACACATCGCCAAAATCGTCATTGATGGCAGGTTGACCGGCCCCGGGCGGAAGATTGACTTCAACGTCGCGAATCTTGCGGCGGAGTGTGTCCCAAATCTGTGGCAGCTTATCGGACCAGAAGCGCGACTGGATTTCGATCTTGATAGATGAAACGCCAGGACGGCTCGTGCTTTCAATGAAGTTTACTTCCTTGATTTCCTGAAGTTTGAGTTCAATCCGCTCAGTGACCTCCTGTTCAACTTCTATCGCACTGGCACCTGGGTAAGGCGTTACAATCACAGCAGTTTTGATCGTGAATTCTGGATCCTCGAGTTGGCCCAGCCGGGTGTAGGAAAAAATGCCCCCCAGGACCAGCATGACCACTGCAAACCAGATGAATTTGGCGTTTTCGACCGCAAATTTCGGCATGTCTACTCTCCCGCGCCAGCAGGTTTGATACTCACCTTCTGCCCGTCTCTGAGCGAGTTGGCACCAGCAGTCACGATGATTTCGCCTATTTCAAGCCCGCCATCTATAGCCAGGCCTTGAGTACGCGGGGCTCCAACTGTGACTGGTTTGGCAGCAACGGTGCTGGTTTCTGGTTCCACAACCCAGATATGAGGCTGAGATTTACCTTCCGGCACGAACACGGCCGCCGGGGGGACAACTATGTTGCTGAACCGTTGAAATCCTTCCGCGACCCGTCCTTTTGCCCGCCCTGTCATGCCTGGCAAAACCTGACCGGTATCAGGTTGGTCCATCAGCAACGTAACAGGGAAAGTCCGCGTCAGGGAGGATGCTTCAGTTCCAATTTCCGTGATTTCTGCTGGGATTTCCACGTCACCGATTGCATCGAACGTCACCCTGACATCCATCACGTGCTTCGAAAGCCCGATGTAACGCTCAGGAATATCGATGACCATTTCAATGTGTTCACTGTCGAGAATACGAAGGACCTGTTGCTGAGCCTGGACTTCTTCAAAATTCTCTACGTATTTCGCAACAACGTTGCCTTCAAAAGGCGCTTTCAAACTCGTATAGGAAAGATTGAGTCTGGCTTTGTCCAATGCACCTTGCACAGACGCAATCGCAGCCTTTGTTGAGCGTTCATTCGCATCAGAAGTATCCAGCGCGGACTGCGCAACATGCCCTTTTTCAAACAGCGCCCGTTGCCTCTTTGTCTGCTCAAGAGCATTGTCATGAGTGGCAATCGCGCTTTCAAGATCCGCTGAAAGGCGGTCTACCTCAGCTTGATATGTCGCTGGATCAAGTGTGGCAACCACCTGTCCTTTTTCGACTTTATCACCGACCTGAACTGCGATCCCACTTACAGTCCCAGAAACCGAAAAACCAAGGGAGACTTCACGTGCAGCACGCGCCGTGCCAATGAAATAGCTGCCTTGCAGGTCGTTGGCATCGGACACCTGCAGTGTTCGAACCGGTCGGACAATCTCAACGTCTGCAGACTTGGGCACAGCCTCTTGACAGGCTGCCAAAGGAAAAACAACAAGGAAGATTCTGGCGAAGGACCAGGACCTATTTGGTGTCAACATTGGAGATAACATCTGGTTCAAATCCCCTCAGCGAATTCTGGATTGGGCGTATTTTGACTTGCCTGCTGATCATCATCGACAGCGGGTAGAGCGAAGGAGGAGCCGATCCGTTTGATTTTGGAAGTCTTGCCTGCTGCGCGCGTTGCAATGCCAACCGCTTCAAATGGTGCTGCACCTGGCCAAACGGCAATGCTGATCGGTGTTGGCTCGGCAATCGGTGCGAGGAACTGGTGAAGCGCCATGGATAAGCAGTTGGGCTTCATTTGCGGCAAATCTTGCGCCAGGGGCAAAACTTCAACTGTCTCCCCGATCGGTCCTTCGGGAACACCAAAAACGTTGGCGAAAGCCGCCTCGGTGTTCGACCTACCTGCATTGAACATATTCTTTTCAATCCTCAATTCGGGATAGAACGCACCGAGTTAAGACCCGCATCGCTGTGACGGGCCAAAACATCGATATGCTCACGTTGAGACCGGTGGTGAACGGCACAATCAAGAACTTCTTGCCATCAACGTCCCAGGGAAAATTCCTCGGCCACGATCACAGAGGATCAATGCCGCGCATAACTACATAGCAAGCTATAATGATTTCATTTAAACAGCAAGCTATTTATTTTTAGCTTCCAACTACACAGAATTGAGCGCTTGGCCGGGCAGCCTTCTATCAGGAAAGTTCAAGGGATTAGGGGATGTGAGCCAATCTAGGACCCAGTCTCCCCCGGTCTCGATTTGAACCCGTCGCAATTTGGGTGAGACTGAATTTGCAGCCGCATTTTTTTTCAACCTTGGCCTACTTTCACCTAATGAATGCCAGAGTAGACTCCGAATATAGAAGGAAGTCGCTTGGGTGAGCAGAACAAAGGAAGTGCTCCTCCGCTGACAAAATCATGGGAAGCATCTGCCGAAGATCTTGAGCTTCCCGATACCTCGGCAAAGTCTTCACTGGTTGTACGCAACTCAACATATCCACCTCGGAGCGATCGCTGGTTCGCACCACAGTCAATGTCGACAGTCCGCCATCCTTATCTAAAACGGACATTCCAAAAACCGTCCGAATATTACGCGCTATGTCCCTTGGCATTGGCAGTCGCTATCCCCTAATGGTGGTCAGCGACAGCGGTAACGAACTCCCCTCAAGCGTCATACTCAATTGCCAGCAGGATCGCAGCGTCGAATGGCAACTCATCGCCCCGGGAAAACCGATGCAAAGTGGTTTGTCAACAGCTTCAACGGGCGGCTTCGGGGTGAATGCTTCAACGAATATCTGTCCCGCAGCCACTCGACCATTCGCAAGGGCGCTACATGCGCCTTACGACCACCGACACGGTTCAATTGCAGGCACGCAATCTGAAAAATGTTCGCATAAAATGTCGCTGACAGTTTGGTTGATTTCCGGGATAGAACCGGTTCTCACTGGGAACTGACTTAAACCGTGCAACTTGCGTGTGATCTGGATGGGCAAACGTATTCTGGTCAAGGGACTGGTACAGGGGGTTGGATTTCGGCCCTTCGTCTGGAGGTTGGCGCGGGAATTAAAGGTCTCCGGTCATGTTTTCAATGACGGGGCGGGAGTTCAGATTGAGGCCCATGCGCCAACTGCCGCCCTGGACGCCTTTGTGGGTCGCTTGAATGCCGAATGTCCCACCCTGGCTCGAATTGACCTGATCGACGTTTCACCTTGCGAAAACAAAAAACCGCCAGTCGACTTCAGGATCATTCACAGCGAGGATGGCCATGTCTCAGCTGGCGTTGTTCCCGACGCTGCAACCTGTCCGGCCTGCCATGCGGAAATCATTGATCCTGAGAACCGGCGCTACAGGCATCCCTTTTCCAATTGCACGCATTGCGGACCGCGCCTGTCTATTCTGCGGCACATTCCCTATGACCGGACCTCGACGACCATGTCGGTTTTTCCAATGTGTGCCGCCTGCCGGTCCGAATACGAAAATCCAGCGGACTGCCGGTTTCACGCGCAACCGATCGCCTGCCCGGATTGCGGGCCTGAACTCTGGTTCGAGAATGCGGAGCAAAGCGTTGTCCAGGTCGCTCCGATCAGGACTGCGGCTACGAAACTGAAAGCCGGAAAGATTCTCGCCATCAAAGGTCTGGGAGGCTTTCAGATCGCGGTTGATGCCGGCAATGAAACCGCGATTGCCGAACTAAGGAAGCGCAAGCACCGCCCTGACAAACCTCTTGCCCTGATGGCACGGGATCTCGACCAGATCCGCAACTACTGCCGGTTGAATTCTGACGAGGAAGCGCTTCTGGCAGGCCCGGCAGCCCCGATCCTGATTCTTCAAAAGTCGGGGCAGAGCCTTGCGCAAAACATTGCCTCCGGACATGACAGTCTAGGCTTCATGCTTCCCAGTACGCCCCTGCATCACCTTCTCATGGCCGAACTTGAACGGCCAATCGTTCTGACGTCAGGCAACTTGTCGGATAATCCGCAGGAAACAAAAAACGAAGAGGCCCGGCGCCAGCTTGCCGGCATTGTCGACGGGTTTTTGATGCATGATCGGGAGATCAATAATCGTCTCGATGACAGCGTGATGCGTTCTGACCGTACCGGCCCGGCAGTTCTGAGGCGCGCCCGTGGACTTGCTCCAGCGTCGATACGTCTGTCTCCGAGGTTCGCCGATGCTCCAAAAGTGCTTGCCATGGGCGGTGAGCTGAAGTCGTCCTTTTGCCTGTTGAACGGTCAGGACGCTGTCTTGTCGCAACATATCGGTGATCTGGAGAACGCCAAGACCTTTGCTGACTACAAAAAGATGCTGCAGCTATACCTGGAACTCTATCAGTTCGAACCAGACGTGATCGCGGTCGATTGTCATCCGCAATACCTTTCAACGGTCCACGGCGAACATCTGGCTCAGGAACGAGGCGCCGATCTTGTCCGGGTGCAGCATCATCACGCTCACATGAGCGCATGTCTCGCCGAACATTCCGACTTCTCAGATTCCTGTGAAACAGCTCACGGAATTATTCTGGATGGCCTGGGCTGGGGGGATGACGATACAGTCTGGGGTGGGGAGTTGCTGAAAGGCGGCTTTTCCGGTTTCGAACGCATGGGCTGCTTCAAACCGGTTCTCCTGCCGGGTGGCTCCGCGGCAATCCGTGAACCCTGGCGAAATCTTGCCGCTCATTTGTTTGATGCGTTCGGCCCGAACTATCGGGATCGACTTGACGGAACACAATTGCCAAAAGCCTTCGCCGCCATGTCGGTCACAGGCCTTGAAGATATGATGATGAAAAGGGTGAATTCACCCCGGTCATCTTCGGCGGGACGGTTGTTTGATGCGGTCGCGGCCGCACTCGGGATCTGTTTTCACCGCCAGAGTTTCGAGGGCCAGGCTGCCATGCTCCTGGAAAGTCTGGCGCGGACCCAGATGAAGACACAATCTGCCTATCCCGTTACGGTGAGCCTGCAGCCTGACGTTTTGGTGTCATTTGACGAGATGTGGCTGGAGTTGATTGCCGATCTGAAGAATAACGTCCCGGTTGACCAGATTGCCGCCCGGTTCCATCTCGGGCTGATCGAAGGTCTTGCAAAGACCATCCGCCTTTCCGGAGCAAGGCCTCCGGAAACGGTCGTGCTTTCGGGTGGTGTCTTCCAGAATGCAATCCTGCGGGACAGAGTGTCGCGTAAACTGCAAACAGAAGGGCACAATGTCCTGAACCACCATATTGCTCCAGCCAATGACGGCGGCCTTGCGCTTGGGCAGGCGGTGATCGCGGCTGCAAAGGGCATGGGCATTCAGAGTGTTCGCGTCTAACTGTCTGATCAGATGCGTTTTCAGTCATGTTGATGTGGCTCAAGGACAGGATGAAGCGACTTTGAGAGCTTAAGTCATCAGGAACTTTTCATGAGCGGAAAGGCGATTTCCGGTTGCATGGAAGCGTTCGTCCCTTTCAAATTGATCTCCGCGGTGACGGGCCGCGACGGAAAATTGAGGGAGAGTGTGCACCATGGAAAATGGTCGCAGCAGTTCTGGCGGAATTGACGCTTCCGTCTGTGAGATGGCCCCTGTGCCGGCTGCCGAGATTGCCGAGATCTGCAAGACCTATGGCAATGACAAGCACCGTATGCTCGATATCCTGCGCGATGTTCAGGATCAATACCGGTGTGTTGCACCATCGACTATGGAACGGATCGCCGAGGCGACCGGATTGACACGGATCGAAGTGGAAGGCGTCGCAAGTTTCTATTCGTTCCTGTCCCTGACGCCCAAGGGACGCACCAGCATTCGTCTCTGCGACGATATTGTCGATCGCTACACCGGCTTGGATGCCGTCACTTCGGCCTTTGAGGAGGTGTTGGATATCCGGGTCGGAGAAACGTCTCCCGATGGGGCGTTTTCACTTGAATATACGCCCTGCATCGGCATGTGCGACCAGACGCCGGCGGCCATGATCAATGATGTGGTCATGACCAAACTCACCAGCGAAACGGCACGGCGCCTTGCGGAAGCCCTCAAATCCGGTCAATCGCCGGAACATCTGGTCAGCGACCGGTTCGAGGCCCTGACACCCCATGAACGGGTGACACGCATGGTGGACAATAATATCCGACATGCAGGCGACGTTCTCCTGGGTCCCGTACCGGAGGAAGCCGGACTGAATCATGCCGCGGGAATAACACCAACCCAGATCATCACCGCGATTGAAGAAAGCGGACTGCGTGGTTGTGGCGGAGCCGGTTTTACCACAGGCAGGAAATGGCGTTTTGCCGCCAGCGAACGGGCCGAAAAGCATTTCGTGATCTGTAATGCCGATGAAGGCGAACCTGGAACATTCAAGGACAGGGTACTGCTGACCGAGCGCCCGCACCTGGTTTTTGAAGGCATGACCATCGCCGCGCGGGCTGTCGGTGCAAGCAACGGCATTCTCTATCTGCGCGGAGAGTATGTCTATCTGCGCGAGCTTCTGGAACAGGTACTGGAGGAACGCAGGCGGCGTGGCCTTCTGGGAAAAAACATACTCGGTATCAAGGGGTTCAACTTCGACGTCCGCCTGCAATTGGGTGCCGGCGCCTATATCTGCGGTGAAGAAGGCGCGTTGATCAGTTCCTGTGAAGGTCTGCCGGGCGAACCCAAGACCCGTCCGCCCTTTCCCGTCAATCGGGGTTATCTTGGCTATCCGACGGTGGTCAACAATGTTGAAACTTTCTGCCACGCCGCACGCATTCTGGACAGGGGAGCCAAGTGGTTCCACGACATGGGGACCGAAGGCTCGCACGGAACCAAACTGTTTTCCGTTTGTGGCGATTGCCTGAACCCCGGCATCTACGAACTTCCCTATGGCCATACGGTCTGGGAGGTCCTGGAGCGGGTTGGGGGTGAGGATGCGGCAGCTGTCCAAGTGGGGGGACCGAGTGGGACGATGATTGCGCGGGACAGCTTTCACCGCAAACTCACCTTCGACGATCTGGCAACTGGCGGGGCGATCATCATATTCAATGGAGACCGCAACATCCTCGAGATCGTCGAATATTACATGTCGTTCTTCGTACATGAGAGCTGTGGTTATTGTACCCCTTGCCGCGTCGGCAACGTCTTCCTGCAAAAGGCAATCCAGAAATTCCGCAAGGGTCTCGCCAACCCCGAGGATATCGAATACCTGAAGGACCTTTCCGGCACGATCATCGAGACGAGCCGTTGCGGCCTCGGCATGACATCACCCAATCCGGTTCTCACCACCTTGCAAAATTTTCCACTGGTCTATTCGGCGGTCACCAAACCAAACAAGGACGGGATCCGCGACACGTTCGATATCCAGTCGGCCATAGATGGCGCGCGCAAGATTGCCAAACGCCGCTCCTACATCTTCGACAGGGACTTCACTCAATGAGCGGAACAAAGAAGGAAACCGGCTTCTCCTTCACCATCGATGGTGTGGAAATCACGGCCTATGCGGGCCAGACGATCATGGAAGCGGCTGATGAAGCCGGGGTCTATATCCCGAGGCTGTGTGATCATCAGGGCCTGCGCCATCAAGGCAGTTGCCGCGTTTGCACGGTGAAGGCGGGCGGGCGCAGTGTTGCCGCCTGCACCCAGCCAGCAGCCCCCGGTCAGGCTGTTGAGAACGAGACCAAGCACCTGAACAAGATGCGGCGCGATCTCGTCGAAATGCTGTTTCACGAGGGCAATCACCTTTGCCCGATCTGCGAGGCCAGCGGCAATTGCGAACTTCAGGCGATGGCTTACCGGCTCGACATGACCGAAACCACACGGTTTCCGTATCTGGAGCCCTGCCGCGCACTCGATGCGTCGCATCCCGATATCGCGCTCGACACCAACCGCTGCATCAGCTGTGGACGCTGCATCCGGGCCTCCCAGGATGTCGATGGGAAAGGCATCTTCGGCTATGTCGGGCGGGGGATTCATAGACGCGTCGCCGTTAATGGCGAAAGTCTCGCGGAAACCGATGCCGAAGTATCGGACCATGCCATTTCCAAGGACGTATGCCCGGTCGGTTGCATCATCCGCAAGCGCGTCGGCTTCGTCACACCGATCGGTGAGCGGGAATTCGACAACGGTCTGATCGGTCATGAGATCGAGGAGAAGCGCAAATGAGCGAGCTTCCCAAAGCCCGCATCGCAACGGCCTCGCTGGCCGGATGTTTTGGCTGCCATATGGCAATCCTGGATATTGACGAACGCCTGATTGAGCTGATGAAGCTGGTGGATGTCGACCGCTCGCCGTTGACCGACAAGAAACGGTTCACGCAGCGCTGTGATATCGGCATCATCGAAGGAGGATGCTGTAACGAGGAAAACGTGCATGTGCTGCATGATTTCCGGCGCCATTGCGATGTTCTGATTGCGCTTGGACAATGTGCGATCATGGGTGGGCTGCCGGCCATGCGCAACGCGATCATGCATTCCGACGCACCGCTGCGCGAATGTCTGGACGAAGCCTATATCACCGGCCGTTACATCCGTAACACAACACACAATGTCCCCAACGACCCTGCCCTCCCTCTCCTGCTTGACGAGGTCTATCCCTGTTCGCAAGTGGTTGAGATCGATTACCAGATCCCCGGCTGCGCACCTGAGGGGGACATAATTTTCGATACGTTGTCCAAGCTCCTGACGGGTAGATTCCGGGGCTTTGAACGTGAGATGATCAGGTTTGACTAGGGTGGATGATCAAGATGGCTGAACCCAGAATGATTGAAATCTCGCCGGTCACCCGCGTGGAGGGGCACGGCAAGGTCACCATTCACCTCGATGAGGAAAACCGTGTCGAGGAAGCACGGCTGCACATTGTTGAATTCCGCGGGTTCGAACGGTTCATTCGCGGCCGTTTGATGTGGGAAGTCCCGGTGATCGTTCAGCGGCTCTGTGGAATCTGTCCCGTTAGCCATCACCTGGCAGCTGCAAAGGCCATGGACATGATTGCCGGGGTCGATCAGCTGACACCGACCGCAGAAAAGATGCGCAGGCTCATGCATTACGGTCAGGTGATGCAAAGCCATGTTCTGCATTTCTTCCACCTGGCAGCCCCGGACCTTCTCTTCGGCTTCGGAGCCCCCGCAGAAAAACGAAACATCTTCGAAGTGATCAAGGAGAAGCCCGAACTTGGCAAACGGGCGGTCCTGATGCGCAAATACGGTCAGGAAATCATCGAAGCGACAGCGGGCAAGAAGATCCACGGAACAGGCGCGATCCCGGGCGGCATCAACAGGAACCTCACGATCGAGCGCCGTGATCATTTTCTCGGCTCGATCGATATGATGATCGAATGGGCTCTGGACGCGGTCAAGCTCGCGCGTGACTACACTCAGGAACATGAGGACCTGGTCGCGGAGTTCGGCTCCTTTCCGTCAAACTACCTGTCCCTTGTCCGGGAAAGCGACGGAGCACTGGATCTTTATCATGGCAACCTGCGGGCGCTGAGTTCCACCGGTGATCAGATCTTCGATCAAATACCCTACACCAGATATCATGAACTGATTGTCGAGGATGTTCGCTCCTGGTCCTATATGAAATTCCCATTCATCACGGAACTCGGACCGGAGGCCGGTTGGTATCGCGTTGGACCTTTGGCACGCATGAATACGGCAAGCTTTATCGACACGCCCCTGGCAAACAAAGCTCATGCCGTTCTGAAGGCTGAAACCGGCGGCGTCCCGAACAACTCGACACTCGCCAATCACTGGGCGCGCATGATCGAGGTTCTGCACTGCGTTGAAAAAATCCGCGACCTGCTCAACGACCCTGATCTGCAAGGCACGGACCTGATTGCAGAAGGCGAGCGCCGCGAAGAAGGGATCGGCGTGATCGAGGCGCCTCGCGGCAACCTTATCCATCATTACAAGGTCGATGAGCATGACCAGGTGACCTATTGCAATCTTATTGTCTCTACGACCCACAACAATGAAGGCATGAACCGGGCGGTGAAAGACGTCGCGGTCAAGCACCTTTCCGGTCAGGCCCAGATTACCGAGGGCATGCTCAATCATGTCGAAGTGGCCATCCGCGCTTACGATCCTTGCCTTTCCTGCGCGACCCACGCGCTTGGACAAATGCCGCTTCAGGTGGAACTGTTCGATGCGGAAGGCTGCATGGTCGACAGCAGGACGCAGTCGATATGAATTCAAAAGTGCATGACAGACAAGGTACCGGGTAGAATTGGAGGCTTTGGAACAGATGCTTTTGATCGGTTACGGCAATCCGGGACGCGGCGATGACGGACTTGGCCCGGCATTCTCCGAACGCATTGCCGAGCGCGCCTTGCCGGGCCTTGAAGTCGATACCGATTATCAGCTGGTGGCAGAGCATGCCTTGGCAATCTCAGGACATGACCTCGTGATATTCGTGGATGCGGAAATTGAAGGGGAACAAACTTTTTCCTTCAGAGAAGTCCAGCCCGCTTCGCCGGAGACAATCGGCAGCCACAGCTTTTTACCCGAGACCGTTCTGACCCTTTGCACAACTCTCTTTGGCGTCACCCCTTGCGCCTATGTGCTCGGAATTTCCGGAAAGGATTTTGGCGAGGTCAAGGAGGGGCTCTCCACGCAAGCCTCCGAAAACATGGTTGAGGCCGAAGCTTTCTTTTTGAACTGGCTTGAACACCGGACTCTCGAACGGGAGGCCGCACATGCATGAAATGTCATTGTGCGAAAGCATTCTGGCAATCCTGAAGGACCGGGCGGCCAGAGACAATTTCACAGAAGTCAGACGCGTCTGCGTCGACGTCGGTCCACTTTCCTGCGTTGAGCCGGATGCACTTCAATTCGGATTTGACGTAGTCATGAAGGGATCCCTGGCTGAAGGCGCAAAACTCGAGATCTCCCGGCCTCCGGCAGAAGCGCTTTGCCTGACTTGTTTCAGGACCGTCCCGGTGCAGCGCAGATTTGACACGTGTCCGGAATGTGGTGGCGAAGCATTGCAGGTCACAAGCGGTGAAGAGCTCAAGATCCGTGAATTGGAGGTGGTGTGATGTGTACGGTATGCGGTTGCAACGACACGCAAGGTCACAAGCATGAAGCCGGTCATGTTCATTTTGGAAAGGGCGAGGCAGGCACATCTGTCGCAGGCATGAGCCAATCACGTCTGATCCAGATCGAGACGGATATCCTTGGCAAGAACAACAGTCATGCGGAGAGTAACAGGAGTGTGTTTTCGAAAAACGGTATCCTCGCGCTCAATCTGGTTTCGAGCCCCGGATCAGGCAAAACCACGCTCCTGGTCGAGACCTTGAAACGGCTTGGCGGAAAGGTACCAGCGTCCGTCATAGAGGGAGACCAGCAAACCTCAAACGACGCCGACCGCATCCGGGAGACAGGAGCAGCTGCCGTACAGATAAACACCGGCAAGGGTTGTCACCTCGACGCGCACATGGTCGGGCATGCGTTGGAGAAGCTCCCCCAGGATCCAGGCAGCATTCTTTTTATCGAGAATGTCGGCAATCTTGTCTGTCCAGCAGGTTTCGACCTTGGCGAAGCCTTCAGGATCGTGATCCTGTCTGTGACGGAAGGAGAGGACAAACCTCTGAAATATCCGGATATTTTTGCTAGCGCGGATCTGCTGATCCTCAACAAGACAGATCTTCTGCCGCATCTGGATTTCAATGTCGAAGAGGCAATAGCCCATGCGAAAACGGTCAATCGGAAAATAGAGGTTATTCAAGTGTCCGCAAAGACGAGTGAAGGCTTCGATGATTGGCTCGGCTGGCTCGAAGATGCTCGCAAGCGACAGGCTTCGGATGACTGCCAGACCAAGGCTGCGGAATAGGAGCGCCGATCATGTGTCTTGCCATCCCTGCCCGCGTGATCTCTCTGGATGCCGACGATATGGCCACGGTAGCGCTTGAAG
>NZ_JAILWL010000077.1 GCF_025698965.1 Roseibium sp. | reverse complement strand
ATCGTCGCGGTGGATTTCGGTTCAATCATCATGCGATCTCTCGATCTGTCTGGTGTCGGCATATTCTGTGCCGGAAGAAACCCAACGGGCGTCACTGCTCTTTCTGCAGTTCTTTCGCCACTGTCAGATGAATGCTTACCGCAGTGTTAAGGAGCAGCGTAAATAAAGGGTTAAGCCATTGACGGACGCACCGTCAGAACTCGCTTGAAAAGACGTACCGCCTTAAATTTACTTGCGCGGGCTTGGGGCGGGAACGGGAACGGAAAAATCCAGTCCCTTCCGGAAGATTGACCCAGGAGCAGCCTGCGAAACTTCTGTAGCGGCGCCAGGGCGTACATCGGCCGTCTGCGGGATCGCGCCGGCTGTGCTTCCAACGGCCGGCTTTTGGAGTTTTTCCCGCATTTCAAGTTTCGCTCGCCGCAGGGGATTGGCGACAGGTGCCGGAATGTCATCGGCAGGAATTCCTGCTGTCGCGGATGCGCCGTTTTTGCTTGCAGCAGGCGAACCGGTTGGTTTGCCGAGGCTGACCTGAAGCGGGCGATAGACGACACGGCGAGGACCAAGCGTCCGGTCAAGAATCTTTGCCCAGTCCGGCTTTCCGTTAGCAAGCGTGTATCCGCTTGGGTCCACTTCCTTGTTTTTGGAATTGCCGGCACCAGCAAATGCCAGAAGGCCCCGCGTTTTCTTGTTCTCCATATCGTACTGAGCCATATAGCCTTTTGCGCCCGGGCTCTTGTTACGTCGGCAATAGCCGTCCGCTGGAGGATTTCCCGAAGATCCGGTCAGGCTTGCGATTTTCTGGCCACGGCCTCGTTTCTTGAAGCCCTTGTCGAACAGCTCACGCGCAAAGGCGGTCCGTTCCAGACCGGAACCGGCGCCCAGAATTACGGCAATCAGGGTCCGTCCGCGCCGGGTTGCCGAGGCAGCGACATTGTAACCGGAATTGCAGATATAGCCTGTCTTCATGCCATTCGCCCCGGGCACGCGCAGCAGGAACTCGCGGTTGGCGGACCGAAGGGTCTTTTTACCGAAACGGATTCCCGGGTGATTATAGAAGTTTCCCGATTCGGGAAAATCGCGCCGCAAGGCCATGGCCAGGATGGCCATGTCCCGCGCAGAAGTCACCTGACGATTGTCCGGAAGGCCATGGGGATTGGTGAAACGGGTATGCGTCATGCCAAGGCGTTTTGCCTCTGCATTCATCATCGCGAGGAATTCAGCTTCAGAACCTGCAATTGCTTCACCCAGCGCCACGGCAACATCATTGGCGGACTTGATGAGAATGATTTTCAACGCCGTGTCGACCGTGAATCGGGTTCCAACCTTGAAGCCCATTTTGCTGGGCGGTTCGGATAGGGAATTTTTCGACTGCACCACCGCCGAATTCAAGGTCACGCGCCCTTCTCGAATCGCCTTGAAGGTCACATAGGCCGTCATCATCTTAGTTAGGGATGCCGGATACCATTTGCGGGTTGCGTTTTTCTGGTCAATGACCGCGCCTGTTTTGGCGTCGATCAGAATATATGCCCCTATCTCCGCTTTTGCAGAGTCGGCAGGCAGACTCAGGATCAGAGCGAAAACGGCAAAGAAAATAAATGTCAGGCGGCCAAATGGGCTTGCAGGCACTGGATTCCCTCACTGGTCACACCGCAGAATTAGAACGCGCAGTTTACGCAGAGGTAATTAATTTTCTGCTGCGCCCCTAAAAAACCGGATCGCGTCGCGAAGTACAACCCCTTGGCCGCTTTCCATGACTGCCATTCTTTTATGCAATTGCTGAATTTTTGGTCAAAATCAGACTGCAACAATCTTTATTCACTGAAAAGACTAGAGCTTTTCCCGCGGGCGAGTCGTGTGCCGCACTGATCGGGAAATTGGCCTGGGTCTTGCTAGGATTGCCAAGGGTATCTTCCCCATTGCCTCCCGGATCATCCTGGGACCAAGGTGAAAATTATTCGGCCGCAAGAACGAACAACCACAAACCGGGGAGCGGAACGGACATGTATGATGCTGAAGCGGCATCAGGATTGAGCCCTCATGCAAAGCACATGCAGCGAGTGAAGGGTACTGCACGGATCCGTTTTGCCCTGTCGGCCGGAAAGACAAGGCTCGCAGACCTGTACCAGAATGGATCCGCCAAGATCCGCCTGCCAAAAGTCTACAACGAGCCTGCAACTGCTGTTTTGATCAACACCGCCGGTGGTCTGACCGGAGGTGATGAACTGAGTTACCAGGCCACCGCTGACGAGGGCACACACGCAATCGTGACCAGTCAGGCTGCCGAACGCGCCTACCGGAGCCCCGGAGGCTCGGCAAAAGTAACAGGGCACCTTGCTGTCGGCGCGGGTGCGACCCTGGAATGGTTGCCGCAGGAGACTATTCTTTTCGAGGCATCCGACCTGAAACGCCAGATATATGCAGACCTTGCCGGCGATGCGCGGCTGCTGATGCTGGAATCGATCGTACTCGGTCGCAAGGCTATGGGCGAACAGGTTCAATCCGTCTCCTTCAAAGACAGTTGGCGGATCCGGCGAGACAATAAGCTCGTTTTTGCGGACGACATCCGCTTCCAGGGTGATCCGAGCCGGTTCCTCCACGGACCCGCGACTGCGGGTAAGGGGCAGGTTGTCGCGACATTTGTGGATTGCGCGATCGATGCCGAGGACCGGTTGTCTGTTGCCCGAAGCAGTCTCGACACAGTGCAGACGGAAACAACCCGTGCGGCGGCCAGTACATGGAACGGTTTGCTGGTTGCCAGGCTTGTTTCCACCGACAGCCGCAACTTACGTTCCGCTTTGATGCATTTTTTGACCTGCTACCGCGCAGCAGACCTGCCGCGGGTCTGGCACTGCTAGTTTGGAGAACCTGCCTTGAATCTGACACCACGCGAGAAAGACAAGCTGCTAATTTCAATGGCCGCGATGGTTGCCCGCCGCAGATTGGACCGTGGCGTGAAGTTGAATCATCCCGAAGCCATCGCTTTGATTACTGATTTCGTCGTCGAAGGAGCTCGGGACGGGCGCTCCGTCGCTGACCTGATGGCCGCCGGAGCCAACGTATTGAAGCGCGAGCAGGTCATGGAAGGTATTGCGGAAATGATCCACGATGTTCAGGTGGAAGCCACCTTTCCAGATGGCACCAAACTCGTCACTGTCCACGAACCGATCCGCTGACTTCGCCGCAATCTGCTTAGGAGAGCCACATGATCCCTGGAGAATTTTTCGCCGCCGACGGTGACATCGAGTTGAATGCCGGGATGGAAACGGTAACGTTGGACGTGGCCAACACCGGCGACAGGCCGATTCAGGTCGGCAGCCACTATCACTTCGCCGAAACCAACAAGGCCCTTTCCTTTGATCGGGAAACTGCAAAGGGGATGCGCCTCGACATACCCGCAGGCACGGCGGTCCGTTTCGAACCAGGCCAGACCCGCTCCGTCATACTGGTGCCTTATCGAGGCAATCGCACAGTCTTCGGGTTCAATCAGAAAATCATGGGCCGACTTTAGTTCGGTCATGGGGAGGAAACCATGCAAGCAAGGATTGGTACACTGACCTTGGCAGTCATGGCGCTGCACGTCTTTGGAGCACAGGCTCAAGAAGCACCCCCGGCGGAATGCCTCAACGCCCAGACCCAGACGGATCTGAACATATGTTCCTACAAAGCCTACCAGAATGCCGACAAGGCATTGAACGAAGCTTACAAGGCGGCTGTGAGCGAAGCCACCAGCCTGTGGGGATCACCGGACAAACTACGTGACGCGCAGCGCGCCTGGATCACGTATCGTGACAAAGCCTGCGAAGTCTACAACTATCCGGATGGCGGTTCGATTCAACCTTTGCTGATCAATGAGTGCATGCTCAAGATCACCAAGGATCGGACACACGATCTGAAAACCTTCGCAGCAGGGCTCGGAAACTGATGGAATACCTAACTCCAATCATGGCAATCGCCTGCCTGTTTTTCTTCACTTCATTCGCAAGTGCCCAGGAGAACATTGACTGCGGCTATCCGCTCAACAATTCCGAGCGAACCTATTGCGCGGAAAAGGCGTTGACGGAAGCCAACACCAAGATGGACGCAGCGTTTGAAAAGCTCATGGCCAAGGTCGTCGAAATGGACGACGCACTGCCGGCGCATCTGAAAGGAAGCCCGGCTTCGCTGGAGGAGGCGCAGGCAGCCTGGAAAAACTACCGGGAAAAGGACTGCAGGGCGTATGGCTTTCCCTTCATGGGTGGCACGCGCGGCAATGAGCTTTACCGCAATTGCATGATCATTCTCACCATGCACCGGACTGAAGATCTGGAAGCCACGCTGGAAGACTACGACAACTGACCTGACGCCTGTCTGATCGCCAATTGGAGATAAAATGGCCTATAAAATGCCGCGTGCCGCTTATGCGGACATGTTCGGACCGACGACCGGCGACAAGGTTCGCCTGGCCGACACCGAACTTATCATCGAAGTGGAGAACGACTTCACCACCTATGGGGAGGAGGTCAAGTTCGGCGGTGGCAAGGTCATCCGGGACGGCATGGGCCAATCTCAGGCACCGCGGTCGGCTGGTGCCGTCGACACGGTCATCACCAACGCGCTGATCGTCGATCACTGGGGTATCGTCAAAGCCGATGTCGGCTTGAAGGACGGTCGCATTGCCGGTATCGGCAAAGCCGGCAATCCGGACATTCAGCCTGACGTCGATATCATTATCGGGCCGGGAACCGAAGCAATTGCAGGGGAGGGCAAGATCCTGACTGCCGGCGCCCTGGACGTTCATATTCATTTTATCTGCCCCCAGCAGATAGATGATGCACTGATGTCCGGCGTCACCACCATGCTGGGCGGCGGCACCGGACCTGCCACCGGCACCAACGCGACAACCTGTACACCGGGTCCGTGGCACATCACCCGTATGTTGCAGTCGGCCGACAGTTTTCCGATGAACCTGGCTTTTGCGGGCAAAGGCAACGCCTCCCTTCCTGCTGCCCTTGAGGAGCAGATCCTGGCCGGCGCTTCGGCACTGAAGCTTCATGAAGACTGGGGCACCACACCGGCAGCCATTGACACCTGCCTTTCCGTCGCCGACGAATACGACGTCCAGGTGATGATCCACACCGACACCTTGAACGAATCCGGGTTCGTCGAAAACACCACGGCAGCCTTCAAGGACAGAACCATCCACGCCTTCCACACCGAAGGGGCCGGCGGCGGTCACGCGCCGGATATCATCAAGGTTTGTGGCGAAACGAACGTATTACCGTCTTCTACCAATCCGACACGCCCCTATACGGTCAATACGCTGGAAGAGCATCTCGACATGCTCATGGTCTGTCATCATCTCGACAGCTCCATTCCAGAGGATGTCGCCTTTGCCGAGAGCCGTATTCGCAAGGAGACAATCGCCGCGGAAGACATTCTTCACGACATGGGCGCCTTTTCGATCATCGCCTCCGACAGTCAGGCCATGGGGCGCGTCGGCGAAGTGATCATCCGCACGCTGCAAACCGCTCACAAGATGAAAGTGCAGCGGGGCCGCCTTGCGGACGAGACCGGTGAAAACGACAATTTCCGCGTCAAGCGCTACATGTCAAAGATCACGATCAATCCGGCCATCGCCCACGGACTGGACGAACATATCGGTTCGATCGAAACCGGAAAACTGGCGGACCTGGTCCTCTGGGACCCCAAATTCTTCGGTGTGAAACCGGATATGATCCTGAAGCTCGGCACGATCGCCGCCGCTCCGATGGGCGATCCGAATGCATCGATCCCAACCCCGCAACCTGTGCACTACCGACCGATGTTCGGCGCCTTTGGCAAGGCCATGACCGAGAGCCGGGTGACATTTGTCTCGCAGGCTGCCTTCGACAGCGGCGTCAAGGACAAGTCCGGGCTCGACAGTCTCGTTCTCCCGGTAAGAAATGTACGCAGCGGAATTTCCAAGAAATCCATGGTCTTGAACGATGCGACACCGGACATCGAGGTTCATCCGGAAACCTATGAGGTTCGTGCAAACGGTGAACTCTTGACCTGCGAACCGGCACAGGAGCTGCCGATGGCGCAGCGCTATTTCCTGTTTTAGGTTCCGGCAGATGATCCACGGGAGCGTGCAGACATGTACAAGGTAATTGGTTTTCCGCGGACGCGCTGCATGCGGGTCTTGTGGCTTCTGGAGGAGCTTGGCGAGCCATATGAGCTGACCCCGGCCATGCCGCAATCCGAGCCGGTATTGGCGGTTACACCGGACGGCAAGGTGCCGATCCTTGTGG
This sequence comes from Roseibium sp., assembly GCF_025698965.1. GTDB lineage: Bacteria > Pseudomonadota > Alphaproteobacteria > Rhizobiales > Stappiaceae > Roseibium. The sequence continues at coordinate 10,989 of NZ_JAILWL010000077.1, read as the reverse complement.
AGGGTGACACAGCGATCACCGAGTCCGTCGCCATCTGCACCTATCTCGCCGACAAGCATGGCAGTTTCACTTTCCCGTCCGGCACCCTGGATCGTGCTCGACAGGACAGTTTTACCCAATTCGGGGTCGATGTTCTGGAAGGGGCCCTTTGGACGGCGGCAAAAAACACGTTCATCCTGCCGGAAGAAGTCCGGGTTCCTGCGATCAAGGAGGTCTGCAAGCTGGAGTTCAGTCGAGGCCTGAAAACCCTGGAACGACGTCTTGGTGATGGTCCCTATGTGATGGGAGATACTTTCACGATTGCCGACATAGTCATTGGCCATTGCTCTGGCTGGGCCATTGCCGCCAAGTTCGATATTCCCGGAGACGGGCCGGTCTACGACTATTTCAAGCGCCTTCGGGAACGGCCTGGTTTCAAGGCCATGAAAACAAGGGTCGACGCCACCTCATGATCCGAATATCCAAAATCCATCCGAGCGGACAATGGAATGTGGAACCGAGCGACCGGATTATCCTCGACCGGGAAGACCGGCATCGCCGCCGAGCGGTTCTCACAGGCGAAAACGGCCTGACCTTCCTGCTGGACGAACCGAGTGCGGTTCACTTGCGTCACGGTGACGGTCTGGAGCTCGAGGACGGGCGCATCGTTGAAGTCCTGGCAGAACCGGAAGAGTTGGTGGAGATTGCTGCAAAGGACACTGCACATCTTGTAAAAATCGCCTGGCATCTGGGCAATCGGCATCTGCCAACACAGCTGATGGGAATGACAGTGAGGATCCGCAGGGACCATGTGATTGAAGACATGGTCACCAGGCTTGGGGGGCAGCTAACACCCGTTTCGGCACCCTTCGATCCCGAAGGTGGCGCATATGGACACGGACAGACTCACGGACATGATCACGGGGATGGACACCACCACGGACATGGCCACGAACGGGGCCACGAACGGGGCCACGGGCGTGACTGATACCGTCACTTCGTCCGCGCTCTATCGACTGCTGGCATTCCTTTCTCCCGCCTTTCCAATCGGTGCCTTTACCTACAGCCACGGGCTGGAACAGGTGATCGATCAGGGCGGCATAAGCAATGCTGCCGATCTGGAAAACTGGCTGGCCGATATCCTGCAATTTGGCGCCGGTCGCAGCGACGCAATTCTTTTGAAGGAAACCTACCGGGAAGCACTTGCAGGCAATGCTGATACTGTTCAGGAACTGCGAGAACTCGGACTTGCATTGCAGCCGTCAAAGGAGCGCCACCTGGAAACAAGCGCGCAAGGCACGGCCTTCATTGAAGCGATTACAAATAGCTGGAAGCCGGACACACTGTCCAAAGCCGGTAGGCTGTTTGATCGCGTTGCCGAGGCCGATCAGGACCCGTGGCCTTACCCGGTTGCATTGGGATTGGTTTCAGCTGCCCATGACATACCCGAAGAAGCGGTCCTGACGTCCTTTCTCCACGCGTTCGCGGCGAACATCATTTCTGTTGCGGTACGAGCTGTTCCGCTTGGGCAAAGTGACGGCCAGAAAGTTCTGGCCGCCTTGGAACCGATGATTTTTGAAGTATCAAGCCGCGCAAGAGAGGCCGGGCTGGATGATCTCGGTACGTCCACCTTTCTTGCAGACATTGCCTCCATGGCACATGAAACCCAGTATTCGAGGTTGTTCCGCTCATGAGTTCCCTTAACGGCCCTTTACGCGTCGGGATCGGTGGCCCGGTCGGCTCGGGCAAAACCACATTGACAGATCGACTGTGCAAAGCCATGCGGGAAACGTATTCGCTCGGCGTTATCACCAACGACATCTACACCAGCGAGGATGCCGAAGCACTGATGCGCTCCCAGGCCCTCACCAGCGACCGGATCCGAGGTGTGGAGACCGGCGGCTGTCCTCACACGGCCATCCGGGAGGATGCGTCCATTAACCTGGCTGCCGTGCAGGACCTCACGCGTTCCATACCGGACCTGGACCTGATCCTGATAGAATCGGGTGGTGACAATCTGGCGGCGACCTTTTCACCTGAGCTTGCCGATCTGACGCTCTATGTCATTGACGTGGCAGCAGGAGAGGAAATTCCGCGAAAAGGCGGCCCGGGCATCACCCGGTCCGACCTTTTGATCATCAACAAAACGGATCTTGCACCCCATGTTGGTGCCAATCTGGATGTGATGGACCGGGATGCAAGGAAAATGCGTAAGGACAGGCCCTTTGTCTTTGCAAACACAAAGGCAGGTGACGGTGTGAATTCCGTGGTAGAGTTCATTATCGAAAGAGGCGGGTTGACCTCATAGACGGACATTGCTGAGACTTCATGATTGCCGGGAAACAAGACGCCTGCACACACAACAATGCGCTCTGGTGCGACGAAATGTTGAAGTCTGCGGGAGCTGAAACGCGATTCCACTCAAGTTTCTGGTATGCCGACGGCAAATCACTCCCCCTTTATCCGAATATCGTCACGCTTTCGCCAAGACCGGCTGCGGACCTGGACCGTGCACTCAAAGCATTGCCGAGAGGTTCTGCGGTCAAGGACAGTTTCGATACCCTGGACCTTAGCCAATATGGATACCGCAAGCTGTTTTCCGGCGTTTGGCTGTTCAGACCTGAACAGGCCAACCGCAAACCTCACTTATCTTCAGATTGGCTGAAGGTAACCCATGCCGAGGGACTGAACAAATGGCTGGCCGCCTGGAATACAGATGAAGAACTTCATCCTTTGTTTGCCCCCGAATTGCTGGACAATAAGGCAATCGACTTTGCGGCCATCCAGAAAGACGGAGAACTCAAGGCCGGTGCCATTTTCAACGCCGGCCCGAAATTGAACGGCGCCGACGTCATCGGACTTTCCAATGTCTTTTGCCGCAAGAATTGGCTTTACAGCGCCCTCCACGCATTGCTGGAACCCTTTGCACATAAACCTGTCTGCACCTACGAGACCGACAGGGAAGTGCTGCCGGTCTACCGTCAGCTCGGCTTTGAAGATTGCGGTCCACTCAGCGTCTGGCTGAAAGATTGATACATCCGGTCGCTCACCTGGCTTGATCTTTCCGGCAAATCCTTCCAACTTGGCTGTCAAAATTGCGGAGGGGCAATCTCATGATGTTTGATGGTGTGAATCTGATCGCGGTTGTCGCTGCAGCCGTCGGAGCCTTCATATTCGGATCGATCTGGTACGGGGTTCTGGGCAAGGCCTGGATGAAGGCCGCAAGTTTGACCGAAGAACAAACCAGACCGGATCCGGTAACTCTTGGACTGACTTTTGTCTGCCAATTGGTCATGGCCTTCGTATTTGCCGGAATTATCTATCATGCAGGTGGCACCAGCATACGCACGGGTGTGATTTCCGCGCTTATGATCTGGGTCGGTATCGTTCTGACCACCCAGATTATCAATCACCGTTTTCAGGGACGCCCCTGGAGCCTGACTTTTATCGATTGCGGTCACTGGCTCGGTGTGCTTCTTGTGCAGGGAATAGTCATTGGCTGGTTCGGCTGACGCAAACGTAACACCTTGCGAATTCACGAACATTAGACCAAGGACTCGGCGACTAAAGGACTAAAGTTTGGTTCTGGACGCTGGGTAAGGCCATCCTCATAATGGCCTTCGGCAAATTGGGGCAGCGGTGAAGGGAAACGCCTTCCGCATGCCTGAGTGTGGTTTCTGGGAGGTTCTCAATGTCTGACTCTGTTTTCCCCGTTCCCGCGGAGGTTGCCGCGCGGGCACATGTCGACAACGCCAAATATCTGGAGATGTATCAGCGCTCAGTTGACGATCCGGACGGCTTCTGGGGCGAGCATGGTAAGCGGGTTGACTGGATCAAGCCTTATACGAAGGTGAAAAACACCTCGTATGACTACCACAATGTCTCCATCAAATGGTTCGAGGACGGTACGCTGAATGTCTCGGCAAACTGCGTGGACCGGCACCTGGAAAAACGCGGCGATCAGCCGGCGATTATCTGGGAAGGGGACGATCCGGGCGAACACAAGACCATCACTTACCGGCAATTGAGCCAGGAAGTGAACAAGTTCGCCAACGTCCTTCTTGACCAGGGTGTCAAGAAGGGTGACAGGGTCACGATCTATATGCCGATGATCCCGGAAGCAGCCTACGCAATGCTTGCTTGCGCACGCATCGGCGCGGTTCATTCCATCGTTTTTGGCGGCTTTTCGCCGGACAGCCTCGCCCAGCGCATTGAAGGCTGCAAGTCGGATTGTATCGTTACAGCCGACGAAGGCCTGCGTGGTGGCCGCAAGGTTCCCCTGAAAGCCAATGTCGACAAGGCAGTTGAAAAAGCACCGGTCAAGAGCGTGATTGTCGTCAAGCGAACCGGTGGTGACATTTCCATGCAGGACGGACGTGACGTCTGGTACCACGATGTGGCCTCACGAGTGTCGGATCAGTGTGAGCCTGCCGAAATGAACGCGGAAGATCCGTTGTTCATTCTCTATACTTCAGGTTCAACGGGCCAGCCGAAGGGTGTCTTGCATACCACCGGCGGTTATCTGGTCTATGCCTCCATGACCCATGAATATGTCTTCGATTACCATGAAGGCGACGTTTACTGGTGTACGGCGGATGTCGGCTGGGTGACCGGCCACAGCTATATCGTTTACGGCCCGCTCGCAAATGGTGCGACGACCCTGATGTTCGAAGGCGTTCCGACTTATCCGGGACCCGGTCGGTTCTGGGAAGTTTGCGACAAGCATGACGTCAATATCTTCTACACGGCACCGACGGCAATCCGGGCGCTGATGGGGGCCGGCGATGAACATGTCACCAAGACCTCACGCAAATCCTTGCGCCTGCTGGGTTCGGTTGGCGAACCGATCAATCCGGAAGCATGGACCTGGTACTACAATGTTGTCGGCGAAGGCCGCTGTCCAATTGTCGACACCTGGTGGCAAACGGAAACCGGTGGCATTCTGATCACACCTTTGCCCGGCGCCACGGACCTGAAGCCTGGCTCCGCCACACGACCCTTCTTCGGTGTTCAGCCTGCTGTGGTCGACGCGGAAGGCAAATTCCTGGAAGGAGCAACCGAAGGGAACCTTGTCATAAAGGACAGCTGGCCCGGTCAGATGCGTACCGTCTATGGCGATCACGAACGCTTCGTCCAGACCTATTTCGCCACCTACAAGGGTCTTTACTTCACCGGTGACGGCTGCCGCCGTGACGAAGACGGCTATTACTGGATCACAGGGCGTGTCGATGACGTCATCAACGTCTCCGGCCACCGCATGGGCACGGCGGAAGTGGAAAGCGCCCTGGTTGCCCATCCGAAAGTGTCCGAAGCCGCTGTGGTCGGTTACCCGCATGATATCAAGGGGCAGGGCATCTATGCCTATGTCACGCTGATGGAGAGCGAGGAGCCGACGGACGAGCTGAAAAAGGAACTGGTCAAGCACGTGCGGGCAGAGATCGGCCCGATTGCCTCACCGGACCTGATCCAGTTTGCCCCGGGCCTGCCGAAGACCCGTTCCGGCAAGATCATGCGCCGCATCCTGCGCAAGATCGCCGAGGACAGCTTTGAAAACCTCGGTGACACATCAACCCTGGCGGACCCGACAGTCGTCGACGATCTGATTGACAACCGGCAGAACCGGGACTGAAAGAACTGACATCAACAAAAAAGGCCCGACAATCGTCGGGCCTTTTCTCTTGTTTGCAAACCTACTTCGATAAGTGAATTTTCTGAATTTTCTTGGCGATATTTGAAAATGCCAGGATCAAAGCATCCGATGAAGTTGCCATGTAGTAGGAGTCTTCATCGGTCGCACAGGATTCCATATTTCTCGCTCCAGCGGATGACGAGTCTGTACCTACATACACACCGTAAACTGTAATACCTGAGTCTTTCATTGCCTCACAAAGCTCGCGTGACCTGGTCGAAGAAACATTGTCGTAAGACTCATCATCGTCTTCAATTTCGCACCATCCTTCGCAAGTGTAGGTTCCATAGTACCAACTTCCATGCGACCTATACCAGCCGGTCACTTCTTGATCGTAGTCGTAGTATCTGTTGTTATCTCCGTCAGTCATGACGACCGCAAATTTCAGAACCAACTCATTTGTGTAAGGTTCGGGCTGAGAATCGCTCGGCCACAGATTATTCCAGTTTGGGGAAAGCGTGTACCATCCCCATGCAGTTCCGGTTTGACTGGCAGTGCCGCCTGTTGGATTAAGATTTTCGATGGCAGTGAGCAATACGTCGCGATCATTTGTTAGAGGCTGTAGCTCGGATGCAGATGAACAACTGTTTGATCCACCACCAAAATAGGTATCTTCAACCAAATCTGCATCTGAAGGCGTGTAGTTGTAAGGGTCGTCCGTAAATTGCGCTTCACCGATCCGTTCACTCGCGCAATTTCTGGAACCGGTGTTTCCATTTGTCACTGTCTCTGCATAGCTGCTCAAGTTCACTCCCTGGCTATAAGGAACCAGAGAAATTCGGACTTTACTATCGTCCGCATCAACGTCTTCCGGTAGCAAGATATCGATGATCGCGTCACTCGCGTCTTTCAACGCATCAATTCTTTTGGTGCTGGTAGACCCAAGTGACCAGGCCATCGACCCAGTAACGTCAACAACAAGCGCCAGCTCAACATCAAATCGGGAATAACTGACCTGCGCGCTCGTTCCGAATGAAAACAAATCCGGACCAATATCCTTGATCTGATACCCGCCCATACCAATGAAATAGTTGGCAAGGGTTGCCTCGGACGTCACATTGACGGTGCCAGCATTAGAATCGATCGTGTAGTCCAGATTTTCGATCGCCTCGTCCAAAAATCCTTCACCATCGAGATTAGCCTTGAAGGAGTCGGATAGAATATCCTTGATCTCGTCGTCTGTCAGAACACCTGTGGACAGCTTGGTCGCCAACGCAAGTCCGGCAGCATCAAGCGCGTAGGAGAGCTTCTCGCGAGCTGAGATTGTGCGTGAGATATCAATCGCCGCACCGGCGATTACTATCATCAGAGTTAGCATGATCCCGAAGATCGGCAGGATGGATGCCGCGCTTTCGCTGGCAAGACGCCGGAACAGTTTTCTGCAACGATTTAACTGGTTTTTGCTCATGACCGCCTCATCACGTTATGAGACAGCTACTACAGAAAAGTGCCTAAAGCCTTAAATGAACTCTGCAGAAAGTATTAATCACCCGTTAACCCGCTGCGGGAGAAACGAAGGTGAAATCAATTCCGAAGACCGCAAGAACACAGACCTGAATGGGGGTTATGGTTCCAGTTCGGTGTCCCAATAGAGAAAATCCAACCAGCTATCATGCAGATAGTTCGGCGGGAAACCACGTCCGTTATTGTGCAGATCCTGAATGGTAGGCTGAAACGGCATGTGCATCGGCCACATGTTCAGCTGTTTGCAGGACTTGTTGGATTTGCGCAGGTTGCACGGAGAGCAGGCAGTAATGACATTGTCCCAGGTGGTGAGGCCACCTTTTGAGCGCGGGATGAGGTGGTCAAATGTCAATTCGTCTTTCGAGCCGCAATACTGACACTGAAATCTGTCGCGAAGAAATACGTTAAATCGGGTGAAGGCAGGATATCGGCTTGGCTTTACAAAGGTCTTGAGCGAGACAACGCTGGGCAATCGGAATTCGAAGCTCGGACTTCGGACCGCCGCATCATATTCAGCAACGATATTCACCCGATCCAGAAACACGGCCTTTACGGTGTCCTGCCACGACCACAAAGACAAAGGGTAGTAACTCAAAGGCCGGTAATCCGCATTGAGCACCAACACCGGATGGGTTCCCGGCGAAACCGCTATTGTCACCTTCCGCTCCTTACACCCAGGGCAACCTGCGTTCAGATGAGACGCCCTAACATCTTAAGTCCGATCAATCGCCCACGTCATGCGCCCATACGTGAAAGCAAATTGATCCTGTCGGATTGTCCGTTATCCAGTCAATCGGACAGCGGAACATGTCCTTTTGTGACGAGAGTATTGTAGTGCCGAGGTGACAGTCTTGTGAAGCCCGGCAAATTCAATTCTGATCACAGTTGTTGATGGGCGGTTTCTGAAAAGGTTTTTAACCTAAATCTCTGAATTATTTAGGCAAAACGGAAGTCATCTGCGTCACGGTCGCGGATTTGCGCTCCTCACAAAAAAGGGCGCCCGCAGGCGCCCTTCGAATTAACCGGCTGTTGAGCGAATCAATTTGTCGTCCATTCGCGGATGTCGACAAAGTGTCCGGCTATTGCCGCGGCCGCCGCCATGGCGGGAGAAACCAGATGCGTCCGCCCCTTATGACCCTGACGGCCTTCAAAGTTACGGTTCGACGTCGATGCACAACGCTCGCCCGGCTTCAGCTTGTCTGCGTTCATGGCCAGACACATTGAACATCCCGGTTCACGCCACTCGAACCCGGCCTCCTTGAAGATGAGGTCGAGACCTTCTTCTTCAGCCTGTTCCTTCACGAGGCCCGACCCTGGAACCACCATGGCGCTGACATGCGAAGCAACCTTGTGATTTCCGATCACGGCGGCAGCCGCACGCAAGTCCTCGATCCGGCCATTGGTGCAGGAGCCGATAAAGGCACGGTCAATCTTGATATCCGTGATCTTCGTGCCCGGTTCAAGACCCATATAATCCAGCGCACGTTTCTTGGAATCGCGCCGGTTTTCGTCGTCGATTTCGTTCGGGTCCGGCACAACGCCTTCCACTGACACAACATCTTCCGGCGAAGATCCCCAGGAGACGATCGGCGGTAGATTGGCAGCGTCCAGTTCAACGACCTTGTCAAAGTAAGCGTCTGCATCCGAATGCAACGTCTTCCAATAGGCAAGCGCCATATCCCAGGCTTCACCTTTCGGTGCCTTGGGCCGGCCATTGATATATTCGAATGTGGTTTCATCCGGCGCGATCAGACCCGCGCGCGCGCCAGCCTCGATGGACATGTTACAGACAGTCATCCGGCCTTCCATAGAAAGCGAACGAATTGCGTCGCCGGCGTATTCAATCACATAGCCAGTGCCACCTGCTGTACCGATCTTCCCGATAATTGCCAGGACGATGTCTTTCGCGGTGACACCCTCAGGCACTTCGCCATTGACCTTGACCAGCATGTTCTTGGCTTTTTTCTGGATCAGTGTCTGGGTAGCAAGCACATGCTCCACTTCCGACGTGCCGATACCATGTGCCAGAGATCCGAACGCACCATGGGTAGATGTATGGCTGTCCCCGCAAACAATGGTCATGCCGGGAAGAGTGAACCCCTGTTCAGGACCGACAATGTGAACGACACCCTGACGCAGATCCAGTTCGGAATAATACTCGACACCGAACTCGGCAGCATTCTTGGCCAGTGTTTCCACCTGCAACGCGGATTCCGGATCATCGATACCGTGACGGCGGTCAGTCGTCGGAACATTGTGATCGACAACGGCAAGCGTTTTTTCCGGCTGGCGTACCTTGCGTCCGTGCATGCGCAGACCTTCAAATGCCTGCGGGCTGGTCACCTCATGCACGAGGTGCCGGTCAATATAGAGCAGACCGGTTCCATCCGGCTGCATGTCGACCGCGTGGTCGTCCCAGATCTTGTCGTAAAGCGTCCGTGCCTTCGCCATGGCTGTCTCCTCGTTCCGACCGGTACCACGTCGCATGCGCTGTCTTGCGCCGGATACCTGCATCCCTCATCTGCATGTTCTTGAACCGCAGAAATGCTTTTCCCATAATTCTGGCTAGTGAATGACCCAGCTCCGCCTCAAGGTCAAGCATTGCAAGTTGAGCTGAATTCAACTGAGATTGACCGCCAGAGGCTGACATTCAAAAAAGGCGGCCAGATTGGACCGCCTTTTCGAAAAAATCTTTCGGTAAAACCGACTTATTCAGCTGCGCTCTCTGCCGCTGCAGCTTCTGCTTCAGCCTTTTTGGCTTCGGCCTTTGCAACCTTGGCTGCCGCTGCAACCGAGCGAGCTTCTTCGTTGAGGCGCTTGGAGCGGGCATTGGTGTTTTCAACGATACGCGCGGACTTACCACGACGGTCGCGCAGGTAGTAGAGCTTCGCGCGACGAACTTTACCGCGGCGGACGACCTCAACACCTTCCAGCATCGGAGAATAGATCGGGAAGACACGCTCAACGCCTTCGCCATAAGAAATCTTGCGAACCGTAAAGCTCTCGTTGATGCCACCGCCGGAACGGGCGATGCAAACACCTTCATAAGCCTGGGTACGGGTACGGTTACCTTCGGTGACCTTCACGTTGACGCGAACTGTATCACCTGGAGAAAATTCAGGAAGCTTGCGCTGCTCTTCAATCTTCGCCATTTCCTCAGCATTAAGCTGCTCGATAATGTTCATGGCATATTTCCCTTTTCATTTTCAAAGCGGTCAGAGCGTCCTCCGCGAGGCTGAGAACGAATTCACCAACTCTGGGCCATGCTGTCTATCCACCGGGATCTAAAGGGTTTTCAAGCCCCATTGGGGAACCTATCCTGGAACCGGCCCATGAATATGGACGCAATTCCACCCAGCTTCCGCGGGCGTATACAGCAATTTCCGGCAAATGTCATGCAGTTTTTGTCAGGTCTGGCGGTCAATCCATATGCCCGCAATCAAGGGCCAAAAACCCGGTCTCTCGCAAGTCTGCCCAAGCCGACACAAAAGCAGCGGCATTTCTGCCGCTGCTGATGATAAATATGACCTAAACTAAAGCTTTGTAAAACGATCTAAATGACGCAAGGTACAATAAGGATCGTCTTTTCAATATCTTCACTCATAGCATCTATTTTGAAATTCGAATTAGTGCAATTGCACTAGGAATACAACTTTTGTTAGATTTTATGTTGATTGCTTCCGCATGAAGTCCTTTGAGGGTCAACACACAGTGAGAAACCAGGCCGACTTACTTAACAAGCTCTATACGGCTGCGCTGCTGGACGGTGGCCTGTCTGGAGTTTTGGCCGATCTGGCAGTCATCTATCCGGATCTGCCGCTCACTTATCAGGCTCAATGTGTTTACGAGACCCGGGT
>NZ_JAILWL010000076.1 GCF_025698965.1 Roseibium sp. | reverse complement strand
ATCGAAATCGGTCGTCATCTAAATCCGCATGGCTAGATAAAACGCCTCAGTCAACTGCAAGAAGCGCCGCGGCCACTGCTCTGTTTTCCGACAACAGAACATTGAATGTGCGCACAGCAGCTCCGGTCGACATGGGATCGGCCAGAATGTTCGCCTCCCGGAACTTATCCCTCAGGACCACAGGAAGTGGACTAAGGTCCACTCCCGTGCCGATAAGAAGCACCTCGATGTCTTCCTGCTCTTCCCAGACGCGTTCAAAAGCCTCCGTGGAGAAGTCTGAGGGAGCCGTCAGATTCCAACCGTAGATACCGCTGGGCACACACAGCAGGGAGCCACGATGGGACATCTCGGCAAACCGGAACCCGCCGTTGCCATAGGCATCCAGCGGCGCCCGGCCCGGAAAGTGCGCGTTCCGGATTTCCATTGCATCAACCCTCAGGCGCTTGCCTTCGTTTCAGAGCCCTTTTCGCCGTCATCTTCCTTCGAAGACAGCGCGTCTGCGCGCAGGTTCAGAAGGATCAGGAAAGGAGCTGCCAGGAAGATCGACGAGTACGTGCCGATGACAATGCCGAAGATCATGGCAAGCGTGAAGGACTGAATGACCTCACCGCCAAAGACATAGAGCGCAATCAACGCCAGCAGCGTCGTTACGGATGTCATCGTCGTACGCGACAAGGTTTCATTGATCGACTGATCCAGAAGTTCGGTCAGCGGGCGTTTCTTGTATTTTCGAAGGTTCTCGCGGATCCGGTCATAGACAACCACGGTATCATTGAGCGAATAGCCGATGATGGTCAGGACCGCCGCGATACTCGAAAGTGAGAAGTCGAGTTGCAAAAGAACGAACAGACCAATTGTGATGATGACATCGTTCGCGGTCGTCAGGATCGCCCCAACGGCAAACTGCCACTCGAAACGGAACCAGATATAGAACAGGATCGCCAGCAACGAGGCCGCAACTGCAATCGCCCCGGCCTGTGCGAGTTCCCCCGAAACACGCGGTCCGACAACCTCGACGCGGCGGAAATCCACATTGTCGTCTGCAAAGATCGTACGGACGCGAGACACAACAGATTGCTGCGCCAACTCGCCGCCGGGCTGCTCTTCGACGCGGATCAGAATATCGTCCGATCCGCCGAATTCCTGAACCTGGACGTCTCCCAGGTTGAGCGACCCCAGCTCGGACCGGATAGCACCGATATCGGCGGGACCATCGGTTTTGATTTCGATGAGCGTTCCGCCCTTGAAGTCAATGCCGTAGTTCATGCCGACAGTGAAGAACCCCGCCAGTGAGGCAATGACGAGCAAAACAGACAGCGGAAAGCTGACTTTCCGCAGCCACATGAATTTTATGTGCGTGTTGTCCGGAACAAGTCTCAGCAACATTTGTTATTCTCCCGGATCAAATCGGCAACTTGGACGGACGACGGCGGCGGATCCAAAGAGCCACCAGCAACCGGCTGAACGTGAAAGCTGAGAAGACGGTTGTGAAGATACCGATCGCCAGCGTCACTGCAAAGCCACGGACAGGTCCGGAACCAAGCTGGAACAGGATGACCGCGGCAATCAGCGTGGTGATATTGGCATCCAGAATGGTGCCCAAAGCCCGACTGTAACCGGCGTCAATTGCCGAAATAACCGATCTCCCGGCTCTCGCTTCTTCCCGGATCCGCTCGAAGATCAGCACATTCGCATCAACGGCCATACCAATCGTCAGCACGATACCAGCGATGCCAGGCAAGGTTAGCGTTGCCTGCAGCATTGTCAGCGCGCCGAAAATCAGGAAGATGTTCGTCATCAGAGCGAGGTCGGCGATCATTCCGAACCGGCCGTAGGCCAGGATCATGAACACGATCACAGCGGCACCGGCGATGATGGATGCCAGTTTACCGGCCTCGATGGAGTCCGCCCCAAGACCAGGACCGATGGACCTTTCCTCAATAATCGTCAGTTTGGCAGGCAGCGCACCAGCCCTCATCAGAACGGCAAGATCATTGGCAGCATCAACGGTAAAACTGCCGGAAATCTGTCCGGTTCCGCCGGGGATTATGCCACGAATTACAGGAGCCGAGATCACTTCGTCATCAAGGACAATTGCAAATGGACGGCCAATGTTCTCAGCTGTGATCTGTGCAAACTTGCGCGCACCTGTCTGATTGAATCGGAAGGTGACAATTGGCTCGTTGGTCTGTGGATCGAAGCCGACCTGCGCGTCGACCAATTCCTCACCGGTCAGCAGAGGAACTTCGTCGAGTAGATAAGGTGATGGCGGATCATCTATGGACATCACCACCATCGTACCGACCGGAGGACGGTTTTGCAGCGCCTGCTGCGCAGACATGGATGTGTCAACCATGTGGAACGTCAACTGCGCGGTCTGCCCCAGAATGTCTTTCAATCGTTCAGGGTCGCTTTCCCCGGGCGCTTCCACCAGAATTCTATCGGTGCCCTGACGCTGAATGTTCGGTTCGGTTGTACCAAGCTCATCGACGCGGCGGCGAATGACTTCGATCGATTGCTGAACCAGCGAGGTCATCCGGTCATCAAGCCCCTCTTCCGTAAAGGTGAAGCGGATGAGACCGTCATCGGTTGCCGTCAACCCGAATTCGTTGACCGGTTGCCCTCCGAACAGGTTTGACACCAATGGATTGACAAGGGGCTGCAGCCGCTCCTCAGCTTCATCCAACCGGGTCAGATCGCGTATGCGAACCTGAGCAGAATCACCCTGAACACCGAGGCCCGTATAGCCAATTCTCGGGTCGTCTCTCAGCGTCGTCCTGATTTCGCTAACCAGCGCTTTCATGCGCTTGTCGACATAGTCCTGCTTGTCGATTTCGAGGAGCAGATAGGCCCCTCCTCGCAGATCCAGACCAAGAACCATCTGGTTTTTGGGCAGGAAGTCTGGCCAGCTTTCAAGCTGTTTGGCGGAAAAGAAATTCGGCAGTGTCATGAGGACGCCAGCGGCAACCACAAGAACAATCAACACGATTTTCCAGCGGGCGAAATGGAGCATGGTATAGCCTTAAAAGCTGCCAGGCCGATTGCAACCGGCCCGGCGAATTCATCCGATCGGCGTTTCGAGGACGTTACGCGTTGTCTTTAACAGGCTCGGACTTGGAACGCACTTCCTGTACCATGGAGCGGACAACACGAACCTTGACGCCTTCTGAAAGCTCAACCTGAACTTCTCCGTCGTCTACCACCTTGGCAACCTTGCCGATAAGACCACCCGTGGTCACAATGGTGTCACCGCGACGCAGGTTCGCGACCAACTCCTGATGCTTCTTCATGCGCTGACGCTGCGGCCGGATAATCAGGAAATACATGATCGCAAAGATCGCCACGAAGGGCAGCAGGGACATGAGGAAGTCCGGACCTGCTGCTCCGGCGGATTGCGCATAGGCTGGGGTGATCAACATTCAACTCTCCTAAGGGGCGTTCTTGATGTCCCGGGTCAATTATCACCGTGGGCAAAAACGCTCTAATTCTGGTGGCGCGGACTATAACGGCGGCACGCCTCATTTCAAGCTTTGCAAGCAGATTCTGGCGTACCGGTATGGGAATAACTGGCGTTTTCGAGCTAGCATCCCCCGTGTTACTCCTGCCGCAACTTACTTCAGGGCCTCAAAACGACCTTGCTGCGTTAAACGCGAAACTCGATTCCCTGATCGACCTGATCGCCAGGGCCGTACCTGCAAAAGCTTCCGTGCCGAACTGGTCAGCTGCAGATGCCTTTGTCTGGGTTCCAGACCCCGGAGAACTTCATGCCATACCCGAGGTAAACCGTGTCGACATCACGCTTCTTTGCGCGGTTTCCCACGTTCGCGACCTGCTGCTTGACAACACCCGGCGCTTTTCCAAGGGGTTGCCAGCAAACAATGCCCTGCTCTGGGGTGCGCGCGGCATGGGCAAATCGTCGCTGGTCAAGGCTGCCCATGCTGCCATCAATCAGGAAAACGGCAACTCCGATTTGAAGCTGATTGAAATACACCGTGAGGACATCGAATCCCTGCCTAAACTCATGACACAGGCCCGGAATGCTCCGTATCGGTTCATCGTCTTTTGCGACGATCTGAGTTTTGACAATGACGACACGTCCTATAAATCGCTGAAAGCCGTGCTTGAAGGTGGCATCGAAGGGCGTCCGGACAATGTCATTTTCTATGCGACGTCGAACAGGCGGCACCTGCTTCCCCGGGACATGATCGAAAATGAACGTTCGACGGCCATCAACCCTGCGGAAGCCGTCGAAGAAAAGGTTTCCCTATCCGACAGATTCGGTTTGTGGCTCGGTTTCCACAAGTGCAGCCAGGATGACTATCTGGATATGGTTCGCGGCTATGCCGACCATTTTGACCTGAAAGTCTCTGATGAAGATTTGCGGTCGCAAGCTCTGGAATGGGCCACAACGCGCGGCAGCCGGTCCGGCCGTGTGGCTTTTCAGTTTGTTCAGGACCTTGCAGGTCGCCTAGGCAAGACACTTAACTGACAGGACCCAAAAACCCGGCTCGACAGGCCGGGTTTTCTTTCATTTCAAATGAGATGGATTATCGCTGAGGCAGATGCTTGAGCGGGTCGACCGGCTTGTTGCCTCTGCGAAGCTCAAAATGAACCTGTGGCTGATTGACGGAGCCAGTTGCTCCGGCGAGGCCTACCACGTCTCCACGACGGATCCTGTCACCGCGCTTTACCTTTAGCTCGCTATTATGCGCATAGGCAGACACCCAGCCTTCGCTGTGTCTGACTAGAACCAGGTTTCCATAGCCCTTCAGCTCATTCCCCGAATAGATGACTGTTCCGTCATCCGCGGATTTGACCGGAGTGCCTTCGGGCACAGCCAGATTCACACCCTCGTTTCTGCCACCACCCGGCTTCGCGCCAAAGTCCGAAATAATGCGCCCACGGACAGGCCAACGGAACTGTTCACTCGAAACCGAAGTTTCTTCCTGAATGCTCGCGACAACGGCAGGCGTCTTGATCGGTGCGGTTGGTGCGGCCTCCTTGACGACAGCAGGCTGCGGCAATGCTGAAGTCTCAACCGAACCGGAAGGAACAGCAGCGACCGGTGTTACGACCGGCTGCTTACGCGGCGCCGGAGAATTTGATGCAGGGGCGCTTTGCGAGATGGACGCCGTTGTCAAAGGCCGGCTGGCACCTGCAGGCTTGCGTTTCGGCAAGGAACTCACACGGATGACGTCAACTTCCTCAACAATAGTCTCACTTCGGCTGATTTGCGTGAAACTCGGCTGACTGAAAGGTTTGCGCTCGGGTGTCGGCAAGGCTCCCCGTGACGTCGACTTGGGAACGGATGCCGTGACGACCGGCCGTTTGCCATCGGAATGAACATATGTTGGAATGATGATGCTTTGACCCGGCTTGACGTTTTTGGGGTCTTCAATGCCATTTACAGCGACCAGAGCCTGCACTGGAACTCCAAACCGTCGAGACATGGAGTTCAGATCGTCCCCTTGCCGAACCTGAACGCGAGTTCCTCCGGTGGAGGTCCACCCTTTCCAGTTCTTGGCATTTGCGCTTACCACCGGAACAGACGGTCGTTGTGACACTTCAGGAGCCGGCAATGTCGCAACCGGTGTCGTTTTCACCGGAGCAGATGCGGTTTGCACCGGTGCGGGCAGCGGCGCAGACTGAATGGCCGAGGGCTTTTTAGATACCGACCCCGTCGTTACGGGTTGAGAAGAGGTCGGAGGCAGGCCGGCTACCGTTCCACCTGGCCCGTTCACAATATCCTGATAGCTTGGCTGATCCAGAATTTCCCGCTGGTTCTGGGTGTTTCCCGTATAATAGGGAGGTTCTCCAAAGCGCTCTACTGCACTGGAACATCCCGCCAGGAATGTCGCAACCAACGAGACAGTTGCAACCTTGCCCAAAAGATCCCTGCGGAGGGTACGCGTCCGCTTCATCATCGCCTTAACTCAAACCGCTAACAATGGCTGTTATGGTTAAGATTAAAGGCCAGTAAGGTTTATAAAGACTAAAGACCGGTCATCGTTTGCCAGAAAAACCCAGTATTCTCAGTCAACGCCTGAGTTTCAACGCCTGGTCACGTGAAATTTCATGGTAAATCCCAGCACATTGAACTGACGAAAGCGGTTCCACCCACGCCCTTTTGCCGCCTGCACGCCATTTTATTTCAGAGTTTCAACGCGATTCCCGGTCGCAGCATGACCGTGCGAACCGTCATCAACGTTTCGGCGGTCATAACGTTTTCCGTTTTCTGAAATCGAATCAGAGACTGGATCTCATTCTCTTTTCCCACCGGTGCAATCAGAAGGCCGCCTGGCTTCAACTGCTGGATCCAACTGTCTGGAATTGTCTCCACAGCAGCTGTTGCAACGATCCTGTCGTAAAGACTCTTTTGCTTCAAACCTTCGAAGCCGTCTGCTTGCCAGGCTTTGACGTTCGTCAGTTTGAGCGCGGCAAACCTGCGGCTCGCAAGATCAGTCAGTGTTGAATATCTGTCTAGCGTTTCAACTCTTGCAGCAACATGGGCCATCACGGCCGCCTGATAGCCCGATCCGGTCCCAATTTCCAAAACAGCATGCGCGTCTGTCAATTCAAGAGCCTGAACGGTGAAGGCGACAGCCGACGGAGCTGAAACGGTCTGTCCGCATTCGATTGGCAAGGCGGCGTCTTCGTAAGCAAGACCATGATGCCTTGCTGACAGGAACAAACGCCTCGGCACCCGTTCGATGGCAGCGAGCACTTCCCTCGCGCCAACACCACGACGCCGTAATCCGAGCACAAGTGCAGCGCGCGCTTCTGCCTCGTCGGGCAACGACGCTGAATTGACTACGTGCTCGCCGCCGGGCGATTGACCGGCCATCGAAAACTCCCCGGTTCGGGACTATTGCAGGGCCCCGGTTAAGTGACTCACCAGATCATGGGCCGTGAGATCTATGCGTAACGGTGAAACGGATACATATCCATCTGCAATTGCCTGCAGATCTGAATTATCAAGAACGGATTTACCGCGATCCCTGAAACGTAGCCAGAAATACGGATTGCCCCGGCCATCCTCACGCTCATCAATCGAGAGACCGCTTTGCTCATGGTGCCCCTGAACCGTAACCTTCACCCCCTTTACGTCCTGCGCTGAACATGCGGGAAAATTCACATTCAACAATGTGTAGGGAGGCAGATCGAAACCGATCAACCTTCGAAACAGGTCGGGTGCATGAATTTCCGCAGTCGTATAGTCCGGCTCCGCCACCCCGCTCCAGCTGTAAGCCTGGGAAACCGCGATCGCACGGATGCCTAAAATGGCGGCTTCCATCGCTCCTGCGACCGTCCCTGAGTAGGTTATGTCTTCGGCAAGGTTCTGACCTCTGTTGATACCGGACAAAACCAGGTCCGGCATGCCAGGCAGAACTTTGCGTACACCCATGATAACGCAGTCGGTCGGAGTTCCCTTCAGCGCGAAATGACGGTCGTCTATTTGCCGCAACCGCAGCGGATCATTGAGGCTAAGGGAATGGGCAACCCCGCTTTGATCGGTTTCCGGCGCGATCACCCAAACGTCGTCTGAAATTGTCCTTGCAATCTTCTCCAGGCTGTTCAGACCAGGCGACTGGATACCGTCGTCATTCGTAATCAAGATGCGCATTGAAAACCTGCTACAATCAAAAAGATCAAGGTTGAGCGCCGCCCCCGGCGAGCGGCATATGAAACGAATCCAGGCGGCGTCTAACCGTCACCGCCTGTTTCCTGATTTGCCCGTTGGATCGAACCTGATCGGGACCACAAGTGTCATCGGACGCCAAGTTTATCCGATTTTTTCAATCCCGCCCATGTAGGGACGAAGTACCTCCGGCACGGTGACCGTGCCATCTCCATTCTGGTAATTTTCCAGTACGGCAATCAGCGCGCGACCGACAGCTATGCCAGACCCGTTCAGTGTGTGCACATGGCCGAGCTGCTTGGAGTCTGTTGGACGATAGCGCGCGTTCATGCGTCGGGCCTGGAAATCGCCACACACGGAACAGGACGAAATTTCACGATAGGCATTCTGCCCCGGCAGCCAGACTTCGATGTCATAGGTCTTGCGTGCTCCAAAGCCCATGTCACCAGTACACAGTGTCATGACCCGGTAGTGGAGCCCCAACTCCTGAAGAACCTTTTCCGCACAGCCAAGCATTCGTTCCAGCTCGTCCAGCGACTCTTCCGGCTTTGTAACCGACACAAGTTCACATTTCTGGAACTGGTGCTGGCGCAGCATACCTCTGGTGTCGCGACCGGCAGATCCGGCTTCCGAGCGGAAACAGTAGGTCAAGGCAGTCACACGCAACGGCAATCGATCTTCAGCAAGAATTTCACCAGCCACAAGGTTGGTCAGAGGCACTTCTGCGGTCGGGATCAAATAATGGTCCGTGGTCGTCTTGAAGAGATCCTCTTCGAACTTGGGTAACTGACCTGTTCCGTAAAGCGGGTCACTATTGACCAGCAATGGAGGCGAAACTTCCATGTATCCGTGCTCGCCGGTGTGCAGGTCGATCATGAACTGACCGAGCGCGCGTTCCAGGCGAGCGATCTGACCCTTGAGCACGACAAAGCGCGATCCGGACAGCTTGGCAGCAGTAGCAAAATCCATGTCGCCCAGATTTTCTCCGAGCTCATAATGCTCCTTCGGCGCTTCATTGAACGTGAAGGTCGGCTTTTCACCATGTGTCTTGAAAAGCACGTTTTCGCTTTCGTCCTCTCCAACCGGCACATCATCATGCGGCAAATTGGGTATAACGGCCATTGCGTTTTCCAAGTCGGCGACCAGCTTGCGCTCTTCTTCCTCGCCGGATTGAATGAACGCTTTGATTTGCGCGACTTCGTCAATCAGTTCCTGGGCTCGCGCGTTGTCGCCCGAACCTTTCGCCTTGCCTATTTCCTTGGAAGCCGCATTGCGCCGTTCCTGCGCTTCTTGAAGCTTGGTGATGTGGGAGCGACGGGAATCGTCCAGCGCAATCAGTTTGGCTGCGGAGGCTTCGTATCCCCTTTTTGCCAGGGCCTGATCAAAGGCTTCTGCGTTTTCCCTAATCCACTTAATATCAAACATCTTCGCTTCCCGAACGACGGTCGTTTCTAGTCACATTCCGTCCGTCCGATTGGAACACCGTCCTTGGCCTGAATTCAGGCCGCGGCGTCCTCGGCTTCACGCTTGGCTTCGCGTTCCGCTCGTTGGCGCTCCACAAGTCTGACCGACAGAATGGAGACTTCGTAGAGAAGCAAAGTGGGCAGCGCAAGACCGATCTGCGAGATAGGATCGGGGGGTGTCAAAATTGCAGCAGCTGCAAAAGCACCCACAATGGCATATTTGCGCTTTTTCTTGAGGCTTTCGGAGGTCACCAATCCGGCTCGTCCCAGCAATGTCAGCACAACCGGGAGCTGGAACACCAGACCGAATGCGAAGATAAGGATCATGATCAGACCCAGATATTCGCTGACCTTGGCCAAATGTTGGATCGCGACTGTCCCTTCGCCCGCGACCTGCTCCTGAGACAAGAAAAAGCCCATCGCCATTGGCATGATGAGGAAATAGACCAAACAGGCGCCGATCAAAAACAGAATCGGAGTGGCGACCAGAAACGGAAGGAAGGCGCCGCGTTCATGCTTGTAGAGGCCCGGAGCAACAAACATGTAGATCTGACTGGCAACGACAGGAAATGCGAGAAACAAGGCACCAAACAATGCCAGTTTCAACTGAGTGAAAAACCACTCCTGCGGAGCGGTGAAGATCATCTCCACCGGGTGCCCCTCACCCGCGGCTCGAAGGTAGGGTACGGTCAAAATGTTGTAGATATCGGTCGCGAAATAGAAACAGATGACAAACATCACGAGAATTGCACCGATCGACCACATGAGCCTTTGGCGCAATTCAATCAGATGTTCGATTAGAGGCGCCTTGGAGGCGTCGATTTCATCCTGGCTCATGCCTTAACATCTTCCGTCACTGGCTTGTCCACCGGCTTGGCACCAGCATCAACCGGTACCTTCTCGGCTGTCTCAGCGACTGAGGGCTTCTCGGCAACGACCGGTTCCGGGTCTTTGCTCTCAGCTTCAGTGGAAGCTGCCTTCGGCTTCGACGCATTCTTGACTGCTTCCTCTTCGATGGACTTCTTGATGTCGCCCAGAGGATTGAAGTTCGCAGCCTCTTCAACGTGCTTCTTCATGTCCGCAATGTCTGCCTGCTGCTCAGCTTCACGCAAAGCATCATTGAACGTGGACTGGAACTCGCGCGAAAGCTTTCGCATTTTCCCAATCGTCTGTCCCAGAGTGCGCAGCATGCGCGGCAGGTCTTTTGGCCCTACAACGATGATCGCAACACAGGCGATCACCAATAGCTCGGTCCACCCGATATCGAACATGAGAATATTCGTCCCTTAAGGAGACGCGATGCAGATTGAGATCAGCTCGCTTTGGTCTGATCTTCAGCTTTTGCCGTCGGTGCAGCTTCGCTGGCCTGATGATCGATTGTCTTCGTAGAGTCGGCTACGTCGTCTTCGGCCATGCCTTTTTTGAAGCTTTTGATTCCCTTGGCAACATCGCCCATAAGTTCGGAAATCTTGCCACGCCCGAACAGCAGAACCACCACCACCGCGATGATCAAGATCTGCCAGATACTAATGCCCATACGCCAAACTCCTGATAACTGGCTTTAAAGCCCTTAGGCCCTTGTACAAAAACGGACCTGCCCCTGCAATATACACGTGAAGAACATTTTGTGCTCTTAGACGGAATAACTAGCCAGGGACTGCATTAACCTGCACCGTTTCCTAAATTTGGGACTGGTGCCGCGGAAAAACAAGCACGTCCTTTGGATCAGTGGTTACCGCAACGTCCATACCCGTTTCCCAGGGACTGCCTGCGCGCACCCTTGCCTGCAGCGCCTGATCCGATCCATCAATGACAATGGTCAGCAGATCCACTTCACCGACAAACCGCTTGTCTCTCACCCTGCCCGGCACGCCGCACAAACCGGCCTTGTTGAGTAAAACACCCTGTGGACGAACACAGACATCCACCTTTTCACCCGTGGTCAAGCCGTCCGACGCCAGAACGCCGATCGCTGTTTCAAGGCCCGCAGTCGTGACTTCACCTTCGAGCTGGTTGAGTTCAGAGAAGAACCTCGCAGCGAACAAATCCGCCGGGTGCTTGTAAAGATCCGCTGCCGTTCCGTGCTGAACCAGCCTGCCGCGACGCATCAACGCGATTCTATCGCCCATGCGCATGGCTTCTTCCGGGTCATGGGTCACGATGATACAGGTCGCTCGTGTTTCCCGGATCACCGCCAGCGTTTCATCACGCACATTGTCGCGCAGTCGCTTGTCAAGCCCCGAAAAGGGCTCGTCCATCAAAAGAATGCCGGGGCGTGGCACAAGCGCCCTTGCAAGCGCGACGCGTTGTTGTTCTCCACCCGACAACGCATGGGGATAGTCGTCCGCATAATCCGTAAGACCGACACGTCCAAGAGCCCCCATTGCAGCGGTCTGCGCTTCTTTCCGGGGCAAATTGGTCAAGCCGAACATGACATTGGAAAGAATGCTCATATGAGGAAACAGTGCGTAGTCCTGGAACATCAGTCCAACGCCGCGTTTTTCCGGTGGGAGAAAGACCTCTTCGCCGGCAACTTCGCGCCCGTTGATCAGAACCTTGCCGCGGTTTTGGCGTTCCACGCCGGCCGCAATTCGCATCAATGTCGTTTTACCGCATCCCGAGTGCCCGAGTAGGCAAAGAATTTCTCCCGGCGCGATAGACAGGTTCATATCCTTGACGGAAGAAACGCCGTCATAGTCATGTGAAACGTCCTCGAAGACCAGCCCGGCAGCGATCGTAGCGCCCGCCGTTCCGCGCGCGCCCCAACTCAACTGGTGACCGTTTCCGTTGGAATAAGAAGACTTGTCTTGCTTCGACATCAGGTTTCGTCCGCAGCATCATCAAACAGCGAACCGTCTTCTAGAGGATCTTCGTCTTCGGTCAATGCGACTTCATCACTCGGGGTCGGCACATGGAAGGATGCAGGCACTGCACTGTCCAGAAGACCGGCTCCCTTCAGTTCTTCCAAACCCGGCAGATCCTTGACGTTTTCCAATCCGAAATGGACCAGAAACTGTTCGGTGGTGCCGTAGGTCACGGGACGTCCGGGAGTGCGGCGTCGGCCACGCATCCTGATCCAGGTGGTTTCCAACAGCACATCAAGTGTTCCCTTGGACGTTGAAACACCCCGAATTTCTTCAATTTCCGCACGGGTTACCGGCTGGTGGTAGGCAATGATCGCCAGTGTTTCGAGTGCTGCGCGCGAGAGTTTGCGCTGTTCTTCCACATTGCGATGCATCAGATAGGCAAGATCTTCTGCAGTCCGGAAACACCATTTCCCAGCCAGCTTGACCAGATTGACGCCCCGCGGCGCGTAAAGCTTTTGCAGCTCCTCGAGCAAGCCGAGGACGTCGGTCCCGTCGGGAGCCCGCAACGTCAACTCTTCCAGAGACAGTGGTTCAGATGAAGCAAACAGGAGCGCCTCAATCATGCGCTGGCCTGCAAGATCCGCTTCCGAAGCAACTTTTTTCTTCTGCTTGCCTTTTTCAGGCGTCAACAGATCCGGGTCAGACGCCATGATCCTGCTCCTCTACGATGGAGCGGATATAGACCGGCGAGAACGGTTCGCCCTGTCGGATTTCCACCTGCCCTTCACGGACCATTTCCAGACTCGCGGAAAATGTGCTGGCAACAATCGTTGCCCAGTCCTTGTTGTCATAAAGATATTCGCGCAAGTAAGCGTTCAACGGAGCCCATTCGCTGACCCGGCCGACCAGCTTAGTTAGAAGTTCCCGCGCGTCCTGGAGCGACCATACAGTTCGCTTCAAGACGCGAACCGAAGTGACGGATTGCCGTTGTCGTTGCGTGGCATAAGCGGAAAGCAGATCGTAAATGGAAGCATCCCAGATGCTTTTGTGCTCCACTGACATGGTTTCCGGAGCTCCACGGTGAAAAACTTCCCTGCCCTGGCGGCTCCGGCTCATCAGCTTTTCGGAAACTTCCCTCATCGCTTCCAGGCGGCGCAGACGGAAGGCCAGAGCTGCCGCAAGCTCTTCACCTGTCGGTTCGTCCTCGTCCTTCTGCTCCGGAAGAAGTAGTTTCGATTTCAAGAATGCCAGCCAGGCGGCCATGACGAGATAGTCCGCGGCAAGTTCCAGACGCATCCGCCGTGCTTCAGCAACAAACTCCAGATATTGTTCGACGAGTTCGAGGATGGAGATCCGCGCCAGATCAACTTTCTGCGTACGTGCAAGCCCGAGCAGCAGATCGAGCGGGCCCTCAAATCCTTCAACATCAACCACGAGCTGCGGATCGGACGTAGCTCGTGTTTCGACAGAATTGACAGAGCTCAGAAGGTCATAGGAACCGTCTTCTGACATCTGTCTGTTGTTTTCCAATTCCGCCATTTCTGCTCCGGTCATACACCGCGCCAATCGGTAAGCGCACGGAACTCCTCCCAGGCCTCATCCTTCTGGAAGCCTGATTCTGGAACTTTCAAGCCCGTCAGCGCGCGCTCACAACGACGTTTCGCGTCGCCTGCCAATTCCGGAACGGCGGACGCTACGGCGCGCATTTCGTCCATGTCGCCATTGCAATGCAGAACTATGTCGCAACCTGCCTCGATAATCTTGCGCGACCTTTCGTCGAAACTGCCGCCCAAAGCCTTCATTGAAATGTCATCGCTCATAAGGCATCCATCAAAGCCAATCTCGCTTCTGATGACATCCTGAACGACCTTCGCACTTTGTGTTCCTGCCGAATCCGGATCAATTCCTTCGTATACAATATGGGCAGTCATCCCCAATGACACATAGGAAAGTTCCTTAAACGGGCGGAAATCCACGCTTTTTAAGGAAGAAAGGTCTGCTTTCACCCTGGGCAATACATAGTGGCTGTCGACAACTGCCCGCCCATGGCCAGGGATGTGTTTGATCACAGGAAGGACGCCACCTGCTATCGCACCTTCAATCATGGCCTGTCCCAGCTTCGCGACAACTTCAGGTTCTGAGGAAAACGAACGGTCGCCAATAGCGTCAACCGTGTCGGGAAAACGGACATCCAGGCAAGGAAGGCAATCGATTGTTATTCCGACTTCACAAAGATCCGCAGCAATCAACCTTGCGCCGAGCCAAGCTGCGCGCAAAGCTTTGTCCGGCGCATGAGCAAACAAATCTCCATAAAGCTGAGGAGTTGGATATTTGGGCCAATTGGGCGGCTTCAGCCTTTGAACCCTTCCCCCCTCCTGATCTACCAGCACAGGAGCATCCGGTCGTCCAACGGCTTGCCTGAAGGCCCTCGTTAAGGCCAAGACCTGGTCCGGAGCTTCTATGTTGCGTGCAAACAGGATCAGGCCCCACGGGTTTTCGTCCCGAAAAAGAGCAACTTCGTCTTCAGTGAGTGTCAGGCCGGTGCAGCCGGAAACAAAGGCTTTGGTCATGTTTCCGGATTAAACGGCCCTCCCGGTCACGTCAACAAAGGGTCACCTGCCTCTTGCGTCCAATCTGTGAACTTGCAATCTAGACGCCTACCATCATCGGCATGATTGGAGCTTTCCATGCGCGCGCGTCTCGATATCCCCGCTGGTACACTTCACCGGATTTCCCACAGGTCCGAGATCCTCGGCAGCAACCGGCTCGGGGATACCGCAACGCGTGAAATTGTTGTCTATGTTCCGAACGGGCACGATGGCACTGGATTGCCGCTTTTGGTGGACATTGTCGGCTTCACCGCTGGTGGACCTGCTCATGTCAATTGGAAGAATTTCGGCGAGAATGTACCGGAGCGGCTGGACCGTCTTATCCATGACGGTGAAATGCCCCCCGTCGTCGTGGCGTTTCCGGACTGTTTCACCCGTCTCGGTGGCAATCAGTACATCGACAGCGATGTTATGGGTCCCTGGGGGACCTGGCTGACAACGGAAATGCTGGAAGATGTGGAAGGCCGTTTCGGATGCGGCGGACAAGGAATGCGCGGCATCTTCGGCAAGTCCTCCGGTGGCTATGGTTCAATCATCCACGCGATGAAACATTCCGATGTCTGGTCCGCTGCCGCCTGTCACTCCGGCGATATGGCGTTTGAATTGTGCTACCTGCCTGAAATGCCAAGCGCATTAAGGGCAATCGCAAAATCCGGGTCAATCGAAGCCTTTGTCAGAGACTTTGAAAAGGGTCCCAAGTATCCAGGCAACTCCCTTCATGATCTTATGACATTCGCTATGGCGGCGACCTACGACCCGGACCCGGACCCCGATGTCTTTTGCGGGATTCGTTTGCCGGTCGATCTCAACACATGTGAAATCATCGAAGATCGATGGAATGCCTGGCTGCAATGGGACCCTGTGCACATTGTCGACCAACATGTTGATGCCCTGAAATCCCTGAAGGGGCTGTGGATCGAATGCGGCGATGTCGATCAATACAATCTCGTTTACGGCGCCAGACGTTTGAAGGGAAAGTTGGATGCACTCGGCGTTGATCATGTTTATCAGGAGTTCAACGACAATCATTCATCCATCGATTACCGCCTGGATGAGAGCCTGCCCTTCCTGGTGAAGAGACTGACAGGCGAATAAGCAAGCGGCAGGCCTCGCCTCAGGAGGCCTGCTTCGCACTGCGAGTCCGAATCGGCAGTGCAAGGACCAGCCCACCGAAGATGATCAAGAGCGCGCCAAGTGCTGCAATGGGGGTCGGAACTTCTCCCCAGACAATGAAACCGAAAACCGCCGACAACAGAACGGAGCCATAATATATTGGCGCCAAGGTCGCCGCCCCGGCACGTCGATAGGCCGAGATATTGAGCGACTGGCCTATAATTGCGAGCGGACCGAGCCAGGCGAATGCCAGCAGCGCCTGCCAGGAAATTCCTTCTGAGACGATCAACCAGACCGCGGGGCCGGTAAGCAGGACTGCAGCGACGACATTCACATAGGCAAGAATGGTCACCGTGTCTTCGCGTTGCGCGATGTAGCGCATAATCAAGGCTTCGCAAGCCATGAAGATCGCCGCCATAAATGCCGCGGCGATGCCGTCAGCAGCATAACCCGACGCCCCGGATGTGCCTTCAACTGCCTTTACGATCAGAAATGCTCCCACTACGCAAAACCCGCCGGCAATCCAATGACGTCCGGAAATCACTTCCTTGAGGATCAACCCTGCAAGCGCAATTGCAATGATGCCTTTGGTGAGACCGATTGCTGTAGCATCTGCCAAGGGCATCACGCTTGCAGCGTAAACTGAACACGCCAGACCGCCGACACCACAAATTGCGCGCATGACGTGCAGCTTCCAAAGTGAACTGATCCGGGAAAACAACGGAACGCGCTTGATAGTGGCGACCGTTGTTATGGTCAGTGCTCCACCAAGAAAACGTAGCCAGACAAGGACAACAACAGGCACCATGCCATTTGCCAGTTTCCCGGCGGCGAAAATCGGCGTGAATGCCGCCATTCCCGCAAGAGCAAGAACGAGAGCCAGCGCGATGTTTTCTGAACGCATGTATGCAGATTGCGGTGGCACGATGTTCACTCCATGGATGTGCTACCTATCAGATTTAGCAATCTTTCGTACCTGCGAGCAGATATCAAATCCCCATGACGGGTATGCGTTTTTACATCACATTGCGTCACTTGCTGCATATAGGTATAACTTGCTCATGAATTGGGATGATCTGAAACTAATTGATGCAGCGGCAAGAATGCGTTCCCTATCCGGCGCCGCGAGAGCGCTGGACATCAGCCAGCCGCAGCTGAGCCGACGGCTCAAGAGCTTTGAAGACCGTGTCGGGGCCAGACTGTTCGACCGAACACCAACTGGCCTGAAGCCCACAGAAGCAGGCCTTCGGCTTATTCCCCTTGCTTCTGAAATGCGACAAAAGGCCGACGCAGCCAGCAGGGTCCTTCCAGACCTTTCCGGCGCTGCCTTGAAGGTTGTTCGTGTTGCTGTTGACGAAGTGCGGGCAAGGGTCCTCACCGACCAACTTCGTGACCTGACGAGATTGCTGGACGGCGTCGAACTGGAAATCATCTCCAGCCACCTACACGCGGACCACCAATCGCGCGGTATTGAACTCCAGATTCGAAATTGCTTACCTGAAACAGATACGCTCATTGCTCGCAAAATCGGGGAGCTTTCCTATGGCGTCTACGGGTCTGCACGTTATGTGCGAGACAACCCCGCGGCACGGACTGAAAGTCGATATCATGCCTGTACATGGCTTGGATTTGCACCGGACGATCTTTGGTATCCCGCGCATGTTCGATGGATGGAATCCCGAGGCCTTGCGCGCCCGGGCCTTCGAACCAACACCATGACAACGCTGCTGAACATGACCGCATGCGATGCCGGCCTGGCCTTGCTTCCGTCGTTCATGGCAGACGCTCACCCGGACCTCGTCGGATTGACCGGGCCTCTGGCAGAACTTACCCATGCAGAGCACATCATCGTCC